>NZ_BAAAPN010000012.1:0-1911 GCF_039531165.1 Nostocoides vanveenii
ATTGGCTTTGACACCTCCTCTCCTACTCGCGTCCGTGCCTGCACCCCTTCAGCAACACGCACCCCAAACGCAACATCCGCACCTATCCGTGCAACCTCTAAGTCCTGTCTGACCGGCCCGGCCGGTGCCGATGGGTCGGCACCGGCCGGGGCCGGTCAGACAGGACTTACACCAGATCCCGTGCGCTGGGGTCAGGCTCGTATGAGGTCATGCCCGACCGGCCGGTGCCGCTACTACGCGAGGGCCGGACGGATCAGTCCATCGGCAACCCAGCAGGGCACCAGTCAGATCAAGGGTCACGACCCTCGCGCAGCCATACCAGCATGTAAGTCCGATAAACGGTGTAACTGGCTCGACACGCCAACGAGGTTGGCGAGGAAGGTCAGTGATGACCGAGACACTGCCGAGCGTGAGCTCGATGCCGAAGGAAGCGAAGAAGACCAGGAGGGTCTCCCGTTCGGAGACCGAACGGGCTGCGGTGCGGGAGCTGGTCAAGGCCGCCCGCGCCCGTGGTGAGGACCTGACCGGCCCGGACGGGCTGTTGAAGGTACTAACCAAGGACGTCCTTGAGATCGCTCTCGAGGAGGAGATGACCGAGCACCTCGGCTACGACAAACACGCAGCCGAGGGAAGGAATAATGCCAACTCCCGCAACGGAACCCGCGCCAAGACGGTGACCACCCCCGCGGCCGGGGAGGTGGTGATCGAGGTCCCGCGAGACCGGGACGGCACGTTCGAGCCGGTCATCGTCAAGAAGCGGCAGCGCCGCCTGAACGACGTGGACGCGGTCGTCTTGTCGTTGTTCGCCCGCGGCCTGACGACCGGGGAAATCAGCGCGCACTTCGCCTGGGGGTACCTCCCGCTTGCGGGGGCGGTGTACGGCGTGAGCATCTCCAAGGACACGATCTCCCGGATCACCGACAAGGTGATCGAGTGGGGGCGCCCCCGCGTGCGGGGGAGATGCAGGCGTGGGCCTCGCGGCCGTTGCAGGCCGTCTACGCCGCGATCTTCATCGATGCCATCTTCGGTCTTGGTCCGCGATGGCCAGGTCGCCAACCGGCCGTTCTATGTCGCGATCGGGGTCGACCTAAACGGGCGGCGGGACGTGTTGGGGTTGTGGGCCGGCACCCACGGCTCCGGCGAGAGCGCGAAGTACTGGCTGGCGGTGTTGACCGAGCTGAAGAACCGCGGCGTGCGGGATGTCTTCTTCCTGGTCTGTGACGGGCTGAAGGGGCTACCGGACTCTGTCGCAACGGTTTTCCCGGACACCACGGTCCAAACGTGCGTGATCCACCTGATCCGCGGCACGTTCAAGTTCGCCTCCCTCGCAAGCGGGAGGTACCCCCAGAAGAAGTACTGGCAACAGCTCGCGGTCGACATGAAACGGATCTACACCGCACCGAACGCGGACGCGGCGTGGGCGGCGTTCGAAGAGTTCGAAGAGAAGTGGGCCAAGCCGTACCCGGCGATCGCCACCCTGTGGCGGAACGCGTGGTCGACGTTCATCCCGTTCCTGGACTATGACGTCGAGATCCGGCGAGTCTTGTTCTCCACGAACGCGATCGAGTCTCAGAACGCGCGCTACCGGCGCGCGGTCAACGCCAAGGGCCACTTCCCGACCGAACAGGCCGCGATGAAAACCCTCTACCTGGTCACCCGCTCACTAGACCCCAAAGGCCTCGGCCAGGCACGATGGGTCACCAGGTGGAAGCCGGCCCTGAACGCCTTCGCCGTCACATTCGAGACCCGGATGCCCGCAGCGGAGAACCTGTAAGGAACAAACCCCCAATGCCAGTTACACCGTTCATCGGACTTACATGCTGGTATGGCTGCGCGAGGGTCGTGACCCTTGATCTGACTGGTGCCCTGCTGGGTTGCCGATGGACTGATCCGTCCGGCCCTCGCGTAGTA
>NZ_BAAAPN010000013.1:0-1730 GCF_039531165.1 Nostocoides vanveenii
GCCGACCACACCGGCGTGTTGAGCGAGGCGATCGCGCACATCCCCGCCCCGCACCGCAAGAGCCTCCTGTTTCGGGTCGATGGGGCCGGGTACTCCCACGAGCTGTTGGACTGGATCACCAGGATGAACACCGCGAAACCAGTGGGAGGCGGGGCCGTTCGGTCCAGTACAGCGTCGGGTTCGCGGTCACCGAGACCATCCGCGAGGCCATCACGCGGGTGCCGAAACGGGCCTGGACCCCCGCGATGGACGCCGACGGGGATGTCCGTGAGCACGCCGACATCGTCGAGATCACCGGCCTACTCCCGAAGGAGATGACCGAGAAATGGCCGACCGGGATGCGGGTGATCGTGCGNCCCGCCACCGCGCCCACGCCCGCGTCGAAGACGGCATCCGGCACGCGAAAGACATCGGCCTCGGCCGCTTCCCCTCCCCCGCAAGCGGGAGGTACCCCCACCGCGAATACGGCATCAACACCACCTGGCTTCTCGCGGTCGCGATCGCGGCCGACCTGACCGCCTGGCTACGGCTGCTCGCGCTGCCCGAGACGTTGAAGACCTGCGAACCGAAAGCCCTGCGTTACCGCTTCCTCCACATCCCCGCCCGCCTCACCCGCAGCGGACGACGCCGCCACCTCCGCCTCCCACAATCCTGGCCCTGGACCCAGGCCGCCATCGCCGCATTCACCGCTGTGATGGCCATCCCGCTCCTGACCTGACAACACACTCGGCCCTGACCACCGCGACCCAAGGACCCTCGAAAACCCGCACCGCAGCGCCACGCGGCACCAACGCCTGCCCCCACACGCCGACAGCCCCTCCACGCCCCTCACGTCATCAAACCGCTGCCCCGTGAAAGACGGAGGTCAGTACGGCCGTCGGCGCCCGCCGCGGGCGGCGAGCGCGGGGCCGCGCCGGTGGTCGAGGTCGGCGGGTTCGGCGGTCCCGGAACGATGCTGATGCGCCGCGGCTGGCTCGCCGACGCCCTCGCCGCCGGCCGGGCCGTGGTCGACGCCCCGGTGCGCTGCCACCCCGCCACCGGCGCCATCCTCGACGGCGCCATCGCCAAAGGCTTCACCCGCGCCACCACCCGCACGGTCACCGGCGACCAGAGCGACCCGCGCTACCGGATCCCCGAACCCATGGCCCGGCTCGTCCGGTTCCGCGACCGGCAATGCCGCTTCCCCGGCTGCGCGATCAGCTCCCGCTTCTGCGACCTCGACCACGTGATCCCGTGGCCCGACGGGCCGACCAGCCCAGCGAACCTGATAGCCCTGTGCCGGCGACACCACCGCCTCAAGCAGACACCCGGCTGGCAGGTCAAGATCCACCCCGACCTGACCGTCACCTGGACCGACCCGGTCGGCCGCACCCACACCAGCTATCCCAGCGACCACCTCGGCCTCACCGACGACTGGCGAAGCCCGCCCAGCGCCGACGGGACAGCCCTCGGTCCCGGCGAATCGGCTGACGCCGGCCTCAGCCCGCTCGAGGCACACCTGACGCACCTTTTGGCCGCCTAGCCGGCCAGGGTATGGCGGCTCATCCCAAACGAGGGTGTAGTTGTGGTCTGAATCCGCCGGTTTCGAGTAGGGAGCGGGCGATGTAGTTGGTGAGGTTGCGGACGCCGAGGGCGGAGCCGCGGAGGTGTTCGAGGCGGCCGTTGAGCGCTTCGGTGGGTCCGTTGGAGGTGCCGGGCCGGTCGAAGTAGGCGAGCACGTCGTCGGCGCG
>NZ_BAAAPN010000014.1:0-58392 GCF_039531165.1 Nostocoides vanveenii
GCCGAGCAGGCGGCCCCTGCTCGGTAACCCACGAGTGTTTGTGAGTGAGGCCCCGGCCCGCAACCGACTCAACCATCCTGAGCGGTCACTCCATACGGTCTAAGGTGCGCTAAGTGGCACCTGCGGGCGCACCGACGCGCGGCGTCGAGGACTGGCTCATGAAGCGAAGAGTTGGGTGCCCCAGTCCTGGTTATCGGCAAGCCCGGGCGGGCAGAGGAAGAGCGCCGAGCCGGTGTGCTCGATGTACTCGTTGAGCACATCCTTGGCGGCCAGCGCCCGCTGCATGGGCACGAACTGCTTGTGCGCGTCGCGCATGAAGGCGATGAAGAAGAGCCCCGCGTCCAGGTGGCCCTGGCCGTCGGAGCCGTCGGTGAAGTTGTAGCCTCGCCGCAAGATCCTGACGCCGTCAAGATTGGAGGAGTGGGCCAGCGCAATGTGCGAGACCGCCGGGATCGCCGGCTGCCCGTCCATCCGCTTGGCGGCGAAGTCGATCGTGTCGAATTCCTTCTTCTGCCCCAGTGGCTGACCCTCGAGCTTGCCGCGGCCGAAGATGTCCTCCTGCTCCTGCAGGTTGGTCCGGTCCCAGACCTCGATGTGCATCCGGATGCGCCGCGCCACCAGATAGGACCCGCCAGCCGCCCAACCCGCCGGCCCAGGGACGTCGGCCGCCCCGATCCACACGTGCTCGTCCAGAGCCGCACCGTCCTCGGCCATCAGATTGTTGGTGCCGTCCTTGAACCCGAAGAGATTGCGCGGGGTCTTCTGGGTGTGCGACGTCGACGACGTGCGCCCGAAGCCGAGCTGGCTCCACCGCACCGAGACCGTGCCGAGCCCCAGCCGGATGAGATTGCGAACCGCGTGGACGGCGACCTGCGGGTCGTTGGCGCAGGCCTGGATGCACAGATCCCCGCCCGACTTGGCCGGGTCCAGGTCGTCGCCCACAAAGCCCGGAAGCTCTTGCAACGCAGCAGGTTTGCGATCGGCCAGCCCGAAGCGCTTGTCGAACAGCGAGGGCCCGTAGCCGATGGTCACCGTCAGCCCGGACGGCGGCAGATCGAGCGCCTCACCGGTGTCGGTCGGCACCTTGTAGGGCCCGCCGCCCACCGACCCACCGGGCGCCGCCTCGGCGCCATAGGTCATCCGTTCGGCGGCCGCCGTCCACGCCGTGAGCAGGTCGCGCAGCACGTCGGCGTCGTCGGTGATGACGTCGAGGGCAACGAAATGCATCCGGTCCTGCGCCGGCGTGATGATGCCGGCCTGGTGCGCCCCGCGGAACGGCACCTGCCCACTGATGTCGGCGAGGCTCGGTGCGCCCGTCGCCGACGCGCCCGTATGCCCGTCCGCCCGCGTCGCGGCATACGTCCCGGCTGCGCCGGCCAGCAATCCCGCGGCGACGCCCGCCGACACCCCGACGAGGCCGCGCCGGCTGGGCGGCTCGGTGGTTACGTCGAGGGTGCCGTCGGTGGCGGCAGGATCAGCCTGCGGCAACGACACCCGCCACCTTGGCGACCTGTTCGGCGAAGCCGTCGAGGGCATCGGTCAGCTTCTTGATGTCGTCCTTGGACAACTCGGTGTAGAGCACGAAGCCGTCGCCCTTGCGGTGGGTTTCGAGCAGATCACCGAGCACCTTCCCGGTGCGGTCGATCTCGGTGACGAGCGCCGGATCCTTCTCCTGAAGGAAGGGCCGCAGGGCGGCGAGCGCGGTCTTCGAGCCTTCAAAGTTGGCTTCGAAATCCCAGAGGTCGGTGTGGCTGTAGCGCTCCTCCTCGCCGGTGATCTTGCCGGTGGCGATCTCGTCCAGGAGTGCCTTGGAGCCATTGGCCAGCTGGAGCGGGTTGAGCTCCACGCCCTTGACCTGGCTGACCAGCGTTGTGACATCGACCAGCAACTGGTCGGCGATCTTGACAGTGTCAGCCTGGAGGCCGTCGACCCACAGATCCTTCTCCAGCCGGTGATAGCCAGTGAACGCCATCCCCTCCTCGGCGACATCTTCGCGGCCGTCGATCTTGGGGTCGAGCTCGCCGAAGGACTCGGCCACCGGCTCGATCCGCTCCCAGTAGGAGCGTGCCGTGGGATAGAGCACCTTGGCCTCCTCCACCTTGCCGGCCTTGACCAGAGCGACGAATTTCGTTGTCTCGGCGAGGAAAGCGTCGGCCTGGCTGGTGGTGTAGCGGTGGTACTCGGCGACCGCCTGCTGCAGGAGTTGGTTGTCGGTCTTGGCTGCGGGCGCGTCACCGGTCACCGTGAACGCCGCCCGTATGCCGTCGCCCACCATCCCCGGCTTGCAGGCGGTTTCGTAGGTGCCCGGCTCGGTGATCTCGACGTGAAAATCGCGGCTCAGGCCAGGGGCGACATTCTCGACCTCCCCCATAATCCGGTCGCCCTCGGCATAGACATAGAACTCGTTGATCTTGTTGCCCTTGTTGGTCACCTTGAAGGTGATCGTCCCAGCCGGCGCGCTCGTTGCACTCACCTGGCACGCGGTGTCGGTCGCCGTGACGACGATCGCGCCGCCCGTCTCGCCTGCCGAGGCCGAGTCGGTGCCAGAGCAGCCGGCCAACGCTAGCGCCGCGGCACTGAGGGTGCCAACCGCGAGGGCAGGAGTACGGGTCCGCGTCGTCCGGGCAAGGCAAATCATCGCGTCAATCTCCGTTCAGTGTCGTTGTGTCGCAGCGGTTTTCAGCGGGTGCCCGCGTCGGCGGGCTGCGCAGGCATACGGGTTGGCTCGGCAACGGTCGGCTTCGCGGGGCGCAGGAAGAGCGGCAGGACGATGGCGACATACGCCACCCAGCAGATGGCCTGCAGCCAGGTTGTCGCCGGCGTGAAGTTCAGCGTGCCCTTGAGCAAGGTGCCGAGCCAGCCGTCGGGGGCGATGACGTGGCTGATATCGAAGGCGAGCGAGTTCAAGCCGGGCAGGAAGGCGGCTTCCTGCAGGTCGTGAATACCATAGGCGAGGATGCCGGCCGCCACCAACACCAGGAAGATCCCCGTCCATCGGAAGAACGTGGCGAGGTTGATCTTGATCGCCCCGCGATACATCAGCACGCCGAGGATGCAGGCGCTGCCGATGCCGATGATCCAGCCGAGCAGCGGCTGAACGGTGCCCGCCCCGGCCGCTTCGGCCGTGGCGTAGAAGAAGATCGCCGTCTCCAGGCCCTCGCGGCCGACGCCAAGGAAGCCGACGAGCGCGATCGGCAAGGGCCCGAGGGCGAGGGCCTTGTCCAGCGCACCCTTGAGCTCGCCAGAGATGGTCCGGGCGGCCGAGCGCATCCAGAAGACCATGCCCGTCACGAAGGCGACAGCGATGATCGAGGCAGTGCCGCCGATGAGTTCCTGGGTCTCGAAGGAGAGTTGCCGCGTCCCGAAGGTCAAGAAGGCGGCCAGTCCGGCAGACAGGACGACGGCCACGCCCACGCCCGCCCAGACCCACTTCAACGCCCAGCGCCGGTCGGTCTTGACCAGGAAGGCGACGAGAATGACGACGACGAGTGCGGCCTCGAGTCCTTCGCGCAGCCCGATGAGGGCGTTGCTAAACACCATGGTCGAGCCTCCCGAACGATCTCCAGACGGACAAATCTAAGGTAAGCCTAACCTAAGAACAGGCACCTGTCGTGGGCGTCTAGGTCGACAGCCACCGACGTGCCTCAACTCACGAGTTGTCGACCAACCCGCGCAGGGCGGCCAGCCAGTCGGCGGCGCTCTGGAAGTCGGCGTCGGAGTTGAACGGGGCCACCTGCGCGCGCCCGCGGTCGGCGCGCGGATAGCTGCCGAGGAAGACCACCTCGGCACAGATCCGTTTCAGACCGGTCAGGGCCTGCCCGACCCGCTCGTCCAGCACGTGGCCCTCGATATCGACGGAGAAGCAGTAGTCGCCCATCGAGTGCTTCGTCGGGCGCGACTCCAGGCGGGTCATATTGATCCCGCGGGCGGCGAACTGCTCCAGCAACGCCATCAAGCCGCCCGCGTGGTCGCGGCGCTGATAGAGCACGACCGTCGTCTTGTCGGCACCTGTCGGCGCGGGAATGGCCGTCGGCCGGGCCACCAACACGAACCGGGTCAGCGCCTTCTTGATGTCACCGATGTCGTCGGCCAGCACGTCCAGGCCGGCCAACTCCGCCGCGATCGGCGCGCAGACGGCCGCATCGTGCCGACCGTCCCCCCCGGGCGCCAGATCCAGCGCCGCACTCGCCGTCGAGAGCGTCGGGACATAGGTCGCCTTGGGCAGATTGGCCCCCATCCAGCCGCGCACCTGGGCCCACGCGTGCGAATGGGTACCGACCGTAGCGACGCGAGCGAGCGGCCTACCGGGCCGGGCCGCGAGCACGAATCGGATCTTGACCAGGCGCTCACCCACGACGATCAGCGGCGAGCCCGTCGAGAGCGCGTCGAGCGTGGCGGTCACGCCGCCCTCGACGGAGTTCTCGATAGGGACCATGGCCGCGTCGATCTCGCTCGCGCGCACCGCGGCCAAGGCCGCGTCCACCGAGGCGTATGCCGTGTGCTCGCCCCCCGCGGCCGGCTCCCAGTCGAGCAGGGCCATCTGGGTAAACGTGCCCGCCGGACCGAAATAGCCGTAACGGACGGGTCGGGCGGCGGTGGACGCAGGCACCAGCGAACAATAGGACGCAACTACGATTGTCTGCGATGACGTTCAGTATCGCCACCGCGGCCATCGTGTTCGCGCTGATCTTTCCGGTCGAGTTGCCGGACAAGACCTTTGTCGCCACCCTCGTGCTCGCCACCCGCTACCGCCCGTTGCTGGTCTGGGTCGGCGTCACTGCCGCCTTCCTCGTCCAGACCGTTGTCGCCGTCACCCTCGGCGGTCTGCTCGCGCGGCTCCCCCACGCGCCGGTGCAGATCGTCGCCGCGCTGATGTTTGCGCTCGGCGGCGTCATCCTGCTCCGCGGCGCGCGCAATGCCGACCGCGAGGAGCAGGAGGCCGAGGAGGAATTCGAGGCCAAGGCCGCCGCGCCGGCCACCGGGCTGCGCGCCGTGTCGACGTCCTTCCTCGTGCTCTTCCTCGCCGAATGGGGCGATCTGTCGCAGCTGTTGACCGCTTCGCTCGCGGCGCGCTATCACGACCCGGTCTCGGTGGGCGTCGGCGCCTTCGTCGCGCTCGCGACCATCTCGGCGCTCGGTGCGGCGCTCGGCCGGACGCTGCTGCGCTACCTCAGGCTGGCGACGATTCGCCGGATCGGCGGGTCCGTATGCCTGCTGCTCGCCGTGATCACGCTCGTCGAGCTCGCCCGCGGCTGAGCCCGGGTCAGAGCGTGCGGCCGCCCTTGCGCGGCAGCAACGCCAGCTGGCGCGACTGGGCGACCAGCCGGTCGTCGCTGTCCCACACCTCACAGTCCTCCTCGAACATGCCGTGCGCGACATTCCGGGTCACATGCCGCACCCGCAACGGCCCCGGGGCGGGCTTGGCGCGCACGTGCGCGGTCAGTTCGAGGGTGGGTGCCCACCCGGGCATACCGAGATCAAAGGTGGCGGGCGGCAGGGCATCGACGACGAGCAGCAACATCAGCGGGTCCGGCTCCCCGCGGCTCGACCATCGAGAACCATCCCTGAATCGCTCCCAGTCCGGCGGGCGCCCCGAGCGCCCAGCTCACGGTCAGCGGGTCGATCCGCAGGTCCACCCGCTGGAGGAAAGGCGCCTTGCCCAGCCCACCCGGCGCCATCGATGAGGACAGGCACCGCTCGAAGGGAGTGAAGCTGGGCGGCGTCGCCGAGGTCGACACCTCGGGCGGAAGCGCGTCCAGATCCCCGAAGACCGCCTGGACGGCCACGCGGACCGACGGCTGCTCACCGTCCTCCTGCTGGATCAGGTCGGCGCGCACCACCGAATAGGTCCCTCCGGTGCGCATCACGTCCACCGCGATCTGTGCCGGACCGGTATGCGGCACGCCGAGATAGGCGGCCGACATCGCGACCGGATCGGGGTGGCCGTGCTCCCCTAGTTCGGCCGAGACAGCATTCGCGACCAGTGCCAGGAGGAGCCCGCCGTTGACGCCCCGGGCGATCCGCCAGTCGTCGCTGATCTCGGTGTCGTAGACCCCGCCGCCCGCCGCCGTCACGGCGATCCCCCGGTCGAACTGCGTCATGTTCTGCTCCTTTGTCACAACTTCTCGCTCCGGCTGCGGGAACGTCGACCTCACCCGGCTTCGGAAGCCGCGCGGCGTTCGACCTTGCCCGGCGCAGCCGACCGCTCCCCGGCCCGGGCCACCGCATCTGCCTCGGCGTCCCTCGGTTCGCGCGCCGATGCCCAGGCCAAGAGCCACAGTGCCAGCAGCGCACCCGCCAGGTCGGCATTCTGCAAAATCCGGCCCACGAGGATGGGCGGCCAGTCGTGCGCGATCCAACTGATCCCCCACCACGGCAGCCGGCAGACGAACCACACCGTGATCACCAGCGCCGCCACCAGCCGCCGGCGATCCCGCAGTGGGTCGGCCCCGAGGATCGCCAAGATCGCCACGACGATCCAGTGGAAGTGGTGGATCCAGGCCACCGGCGAGAGCAGGCAGGCGAGCAGACCCACCGCGGCCACCTCGGTGACCGTGTCGCCCCGCAGCCACGCCCGCCGCGCCAGCCGGAATCCGAACCACCCGACCAGGGCGATCAGCACCAGCCACAGGGCCACACCGGCGCCACCCGACGGCCCGACCCGCATCAACACCCCGCGGATCGACTGGTTCGACGTGCCCATATTCGGTCCGAGCCGAGCGGGGTCTTGCAGGGCCCCGCCCCAGAAGGCCAGCGAGGCCGACGGGATCGCCACGAACGCGGCCAGCCAGGCAATCGCCGCCGTCGCGATCGCGGTCCCGGCCTCGCGCCAACGCCGGTTGATCACGTAGTGCACGACGAACACCCCGGGCGTCAGCTTGATCGCCATCGCCAGCCCGACGAGCACGCCGGGCGCGACGCCGCTCAAAACTCGCGGCCGGGGCCGGCGCAGGTCCATCAGGGCGGCGAGCACAATGAAGGCGTTGACCTGTCCGAACCGGATCCCGTCGCCGACGGGGTGCAACCAGAACATCGGCGCCGCCAGCAACCCCAGGACCAGCGGCTGCGCGCTGCCGCCCCGGTGGATCAAGCGGTAGCCGGCATACCAGACGATCGCCGTCGTCGCCGCGATCTGCAGTGCCGTCCACAGCCACCCGACCAGCCCGAAGGGCAGCAACGCCAGCGGTATCGCGAGCAGCGCCGCGAACGGCGGATAGGTGAACGGAAGCAGTTGCGGCGCCTCCGTCATCGCGTCGTAGATCGGCCGCCCGATCAGGATCGACACGCCCGCCTGCCGATAGACCTCGACGTCCACTTGCCACTGATCCATGGGCCAGAAGACGAGGAATCGCAACACCGGGATCACCGCACCAAGCAGCACCAGCGCCGCGCAGCCGGCCCATTGCCAGGCTGGTGCGCGGGTGGTGCGGACGGCGGTCACCCGCACATTCTGGCCCGTACCCTTATCCGGTGAGACCAGCGACCCGGCGCGCCGCAGCGCTGCTCGGGCTCCTGCTCGCCGTCCTGTGCCTCATCCCCGCCCGTATGGCGGCGGCCCCCCTCGCGGCGAATGTCCGGTCCGATGCCACCCCCGCCCGGATGGCGGCGCCTTCCCTCCCCAGCGCGCCGGCTCCGGCCGTCACGCCAGTGGTCGCGCGCACCATCCTGATCGGGACCGGCGGCTTCACCTGGTCCGATGTCAGCGCCGAGCGCACGCCCGCTCTGTGGGCGCTGCTGCGTGACGGCGCCTCCGGTGTCTCCAGCATCCGCTCGGTCAACCCCAACACCTGCCCGATCGACGGTTGGCTGGCCCTCTCGGCCGGCGAGCGCGCCGCGGCCGCAGGGGCGGACGGCAAGGCCACGCGCGCCTCGACCGCGACCTGCCCGCCCATCCCCGATCCGGACGTGGTGGACCTCCACGACGGTCCCGCCGTGGCGCTCGTGCCGGGGTGGGCGGCATACGTCACGACAGCGGACAGCCTGCGATTCGGGGCGCAACCGAGCCTGCTGGGCACCCTGCTGGCCGGTCGGGTCACGACCTTGGCCATCGGCCCGGGCGCGGCGATCGCGCTGGCCACCGCCGACGGGACGGCCACCGCCTATACCCCGGTCGACTGGTCTTCGGTCACGTCCGACGCTCTCGCCACCCAGATCGGCGACACCCGCCTGACCGTGATCGACGCGGGGACGGCCACCGAGGTCGGCGCGGACCCCGAGGAGGCTCGGGCCCCGGCCGACCAGGTCGCCGCCATCGATGACCGCATCGCCCGGGTCGTCGGCGCGCTTCGGCCGACCGACACCGTCATCGTCGCCGGCCTCGCCGACGGCGGTTCGGTCCCGCACGTGCGCCCCGTTGTCGTGCGTGGCCCGGAGTTCGGCGCGGGTGGCCTCTACTCGCCCTCGACCCGCATCCCCGATCTGATCCAGAGCGCCGACCTGACGGTCACCTTGCTGGCGCAGATGCATGTGGCGGTGCCCGCTGATCTCGGGGGCGCGATCCTGCGGCAAGAGCGCAGCGGGCCCGCCGACAACGCAGGCGCCGCAGCGCGGCGCACGCATCTGGTCGACATCGACCAGGCCTCCCACGAGGTCCGTCTGCTCGTGCCGCCCTTCTTCGCGGGCCTGGTGCTGAGCCAACTCGTCTTCTATCTGCTGGTCTGGCGGGTCTGGAAGCACAAGGGCGCGAGACTGGCCACGCGGGCCCGCCTCATCCGGGCGGTGCAGATCATCGCTGTCGCGGCAGCCGCCGTCCCGGCCGCGACCTTCCTGGCCAATCTGTTGCCCTGGTGGCGGGCGAGCGCGACCCTTCCGGCGATCGTGGGTGCGGTCGGTCTCTTCGTCGCCCTGATCGCCGCGGCGGCCCTGATCCCGCCCTGGGGGCGACGCCTGATGGGTCCGGTGGGGGTGGTTGCCCTGGCCACGGTGGCCGTGCTCGCCGCCGACGTGATCACCGGCTCGCGGCTGCAGATTTCCTCGCTGATGGGGCTGCAGCCCACTGTCGGTGGGCGCTTCTACGGTATGGGCAATGTCACCTTCTCGATCTTCGTCACCGCCTCGCTCATGCTGGCGATCGCGGTCTCCGCCTGGCTGCTGCGCATTCGCGGGCGGCTCGCGGCGGTTGCCGCGGTGATCGCGATCGCTCTGGTCACCGTGATCGTGGACGGCAACCCGGCCTGGGGCGCCGACGGGGGCGGCCCGCCGGCCTATCTGCCCGGTGTCGCCTACTTCGCCTTGGCCCTGCTGGGCATCGCGATGACCTGGAAACGGGCCGTGCTCATCGGGGGGATCACCGCGGGACTCTTTGTTCTCGTCGGCTTCCTCGACTCCCGGCGCGCACCGGAGAGCCAAAGCCATCTCGGACGCTTCTTCGACGAGATCGGCAGCGGCCAAGCCCTCAATATCGTCATCCGCAAGGCGGAGCAGAACTTCGGGATCCTCATCAGCTCGGAGTTGTCGATCCTCGTGCCCTTCGCCCTGGTTTTCGTGATCTATGTGCTCCTGCGGCCGACGTCCTGGGGCTCCAGGGCCCTACACCGCTCCTTCGAGCGGGTGCCGACGCTGCGCCCGGGTTTGATCGGGTGGCTGATCGTGATGGTTATCGGCTTCTTCATCAACGACTCCGGCGTGGCGATCCCCGCGGTCGGTGCGGCCGTCGCGATCCCGCTGGTCATCGCCATCGCCACTCGGACCCTTCTGGAGGAGATCGACGATGGCCGGCATGCTTGACGGCGGACGGCTCCCGAGCATCATGCGCGCGTCGGACTCCTGGTCGCAGGTCGCGCACAGTGACGACGTCGTTGACTTCCTGCCCATGGCCCTCGCCCTCTCGGTCGGCATCCTCATCGCGGCGATTGCCATCGCGATCCCGGTCGCCCTGCATGCTCGGGTCGCCGGACGCGACGACCAGGCCGCCGACACGCCGCCCAACCTCCTGCCACTCCTGGACGGACCCACCAACCGAGTCGATGACCGGCTGCGCAATGCCGTCGTCCAGTTCGACCTGCCGGCCGACCTGACTCCGGAGCAGATGGCGGTTTTGCGGTTCGACGGCCAGCCGGAGCGAGCGATCGCTGCCGCCCTGCTCGACCTCGAGGCACGCGGCGTCATCGCGATCGAACGCCCGAAGGTCCGGGTCACCGTCAAAGCGGGTGCCGACCGCAGCGGCATCAGCGAGTTCCAGCGGCGCCTGATCACCGTGCTCGGGCACGGCGAGCTGACCAAGCCGCTGGAAAACCGTGACTGGGCACTCTCGACGCTCTATGCCGACGCGATGGGCCGCGGGTGGTTTCGGCACCGCCCCGACTATGCGAGCTACGGCCCGCGCCTGTGGTCGGCGGCGTGCCTGGGCTTCGGCTTCATCCTCGGCGTCTATACGGCGAATATGTTCCTCGAGGGCTACTGGACCTTCGCGATGCCATTGGCAGCCGGCATGGGGTTCCTGTTGTTCTTGGCGTGGGTGTTCACCTATGCCGAGCGCCGCCGCCCGATCCGCACACCCAAGGCGCGCGCCCTCGCCACCCAACTCGCCGGCTTCGGCCGGGTGCTCGGTGCCACCGAGCAGGGCTGGCTGCGTGTTCACCCCGACGAGCCCTACCCGCCGACGTGGGCGGCCGTCGCGATGTCCCTCGGCGTCAGCAGTGAGGCGCCCGGCCCGTATGCGCGCGCCATTCGCCGCTGACCGCTCGGCTGCTGGCCTAAAGTCGTCGCCGTGCGTCCCGTCATCGGAATCACCACCTATGTCGAGCCCGTCGATCGCGGCGACTGGCCCGGCCTGCGCTCCGCGGTTCTCCCGCAGGCGTATGTCGATCAGGTCCAGTCCGCGGGCGGGATCGCCCTGCTCATCCCGCCGCGAGCCGACGCCGACCTGCCGCTCGCGGAGGCGGTGCTCGCCCGCGTCGACGGCCTGATCATCGCCGGCGGCGCCGACGTCGAGCCGAGCCGGTATGCCGCGAGGCCCCACCCGCTCGTCCAGGACGCCCGCCCCGACCGCGATGCGATTGAACTCGCTCTCGCAACAGCCACCTCGGCCTCGGGGTTGCCGGTCTTGGGCATTTGCCGCGGAATGCAGGTCATGGCCGTCGCCGCGGGTGGCTCACTCATCCAGCACCTGCCGGACGTGGTCGGGCATACCGGCCATTCGATTGCCCCGGGGACCTATGCCGATCACCGCGTCGCCACGGTCGACGGCACCCGTCTGCGCGCCCTGCTCGGCCCCGAGGTCAACGTGCCGAGCTATCACCACCAGGCGGTCGCCGATCATCCCGGGTATGCCGCCGCCGCCTGGGCGGCCGACGGCACCTTGGAGGCGATGGAGGATCCCGACGCTCCCTTCCGGGTGGCCGTGCAGTGGCATCCGGAGATGGATAGCGACCGGCGGCTCTTCGAGGCGTTGGTCGCCGCTGCGAGCACCGGCCGCAACTGAGCGCGGGGCTAGAGCGTCTCGAGGAGGCCGTTCGCGAGCAGCGAGTGCACCGCTTCCGCGACGAGCTCGGGCGCGTCAGGGTGCTCGCCGTGCTCGGTGACGACCGTGGCGGTCGCCTCCGCCACGGTCAGTTCAGCGGTGCACGTGCGCCAGATCGTGCTGCCGAGACCGAGCAGCCGGATCGGGTTCGGGCCGTTGAGCACCAACACTTCGACACCGTCGTCGATGGCATCCAGATACGGGGCACGGGTGATACGGGTGTGCTCGGTCACTATCGCGTCGTCCGCCGCGGGTGTGCTCGTCCACGGCTCGGTGCGGCGGCCCTCAGCGGGATCGACAATCTGCCAGTGGGCCCCGTTGTTGCTGCCGCGGGGAATGCCCGCCAGCAGCGCATGGATCAGTGGCGCGGCGTCGGCGATCTCGGCATACGTCAGGCGGTGGACGCCGGCGCCCGCGGTCAGGACGCGGGCGAGGCTCGCCAGCGGGCGGTCCTGGGTGGGGAGCGCCGATGACTGCGGGATGGTCTCGGCCATGGCTTCGAGCAGCGGCACCGATTCGAGCGTCGGGACACCGTGACCCGGTTTGCGGCACAAGAGGATTGTCGCAGCGAGCCAGGGGTCGGGCGGTGCGGGAAGTAACCCGAGTTCGCCCGGTGACTTCTCGATCTTCGGCTGGCCCGGAGCGGGGATCAGGGAGAGCGGTTTGGGGTGTCCGATCAACGTCAGGTCGTCGCGGATAACAGCGGTCTCGTCACTGAGGTAGCCCAACTCGCGGCCCAGCGTGCGCGCCGCCGTGGACTTCCCGGTACCCGACTCGGCCACGAGGATCACGCCCGCACCGGTCGCCGGCTCGGCCAGCGCCGCACTGTGCAGGAGCGTCAATCGACCCGACTGGGCCCGGATCGACGCCAGCGTGATCGCGGTCGAGAAGGTGTAGGGCGCGGTGACCACATTCTCGTCGAGGATCGGCCCGCCCTCGGCGCCCACGGGATCGCCGAGGTGGCTGGCGATCAGTTCTCGAGGGAAGTCCTCGGGCTCGGATCGGTCGGCCGTCTCGACATTGGCATGGGCCCATAAGTGCCTGAGCCGGTCGGCGACCTCCGGACGCACCCGGCTCAGGTCGACATCCCAGCGACAGCCCATGGTCGAGATGCGCAACGCGGTCAACCATCACTTTCGGCGGCCGGGACGAACAACTGGACGGACGCGATTATCCCGAACCCGGCACGCAGGGCCGCACGCAGGGAGCGCGCATTGCCCGGAGCGACCGATGCGAGCACCAGATCCGGGGGGAGCAGGTCGAGCACGTCGGCGAAGATGCGCGAGCCGCGCCCGGGCTCGTCGACCTCGACGCCGATCATCGGTAGGTCGCCCGGCCCCTGCCCGACGGTGGCGACATCGCGGCGGTGGGGATCGGCATACCCGAAGGTGGTGACCTCGCCGCGGGTGAGCCGCGCGTGCACGGCGCGCGGATGGTCCGCCAGATCCGGCCGCGCGCGGAGCGCCGGGGCCTGCAGGCCGCGGCCGTGAGCGATCAGGAGAACGTCGAGGCAGTCGATCCAACCGTGGGGGCCGGCCAACTCCATAGCCACCGCGGGCAGTGTCGCGCCACCGAATCCGTTGCAGCCCAATGTCTCCAATCGTTCCCGAGCAGGCTGCCGGTCGCTGCACACGTAGGCGTGCCCGGTGAATGCGACCACCGCGCCGACGCCAGGACGCCAGTCGGGCAAGGCCGTCCAGCCGCCGTCGGCGGCCGGCCAACGTCCCACGGCGGCAGCGCGCAGGACGCTCGCGAGAGGATGCCGCACGGGCCCAGCCTGCCACGACCGGACATTAGGCTTCACCCATGGCTTCGCCGCACGCCGCCGCCCTCATCGAGGATCGGTGGAATCGCCTCAAGATGGCCGCCCTCAGCGACCGCGGCTACGGCACCCAGATCATCACCTACACCGGGTATGGGTCGACCGGCAGCGTGCGCATCCTCGCCCGCACGCTGATGTCGCGGCGCCGCGACCCGGAGTCGGCCGACGCGACCGCGAGCGATCTCGAACTGCACCACGCGATGTATGCCCGCCGGGGCTGGCGTTCCTTCTTCACCGCCCCGGCGATCGGGGTCCCGGTCCGTATCACGATCGGTGACCGGACCGTGCATACGCGCACCGACCGCGCGGGCATTCTCGATGTCACGATCGCCGACCACGGCCTGGCGCCCGGGTGGCGCGAAGCGACGATCGGCGCGGCCGGGGCCCGGGACGCCAGCGCGCCGGTCCTGGTGATCGACCCCGATGAGACCTTCGGCATCGTCAGCGATATCGACGACACGGTGATCAAGACGATGCTGCCGCGGCCCCTGATCGCCGCCTGGAACACCTTCGTGCGCCACGAGGGCACGCGGTCGGCGGTGCCCGGCATGGCGACGATGTATCGCGACCTGCTCGCCGAGAATCCCGGCGCGCCGATCATCTATGTCTCCACCGGGGCGTGGAACACGGTGCCGACGCTGACGCGCTTTTTGCGCTCGCGCGGCTATCCGCTCGGGCCGCTGCTGATGACCGACTGGGGGCCGACCAACACCGGCTGGTTCCGCAGCGGCCAGGACCACAAGAGGGCGGCGCTGCATCGGCTGGCCCGCGAGTTGCCCAAGATCGTCTGGGTGCTTGTCGGGGACGACGGTCAGCACGACCCGGCGATCTATGGGGAGTTCGCCGAGCAACGGCCCGAGCGCGTGCGCGCGATCGCGATCCGGCGCCTGTCCGCGACCGAGCAACTGCTCTCGCACTTCACGCCGCTGGCCAATGACGAGTTGGGGCCGAACCGGCGGCGGCTGGCGCAGGTGCCGATCTGCCGCGCGAGCGACGGCTACGGCTTGTTGCGGCTGCTGCAGGTGGCACTCGGGAAGTTGCCGGTGCCCAGCGATGTGGTCGTCGAAGAGTGAGGTCGCGCGATGCCTGAGTTGCCCGAGGTCGAAGCCCTGGCCGAGTTCTTGCGTTCGCGCACAAGGGATCTGGCGATCACTGGTGTCGAGTTGGGATCGATCTCGGTGTTGAAGACCTTCAACCCACCCCCGGACGCCCTCGTGGGCGCCCCGGTGGACGGCGTCGCACGCTTCGGGAAGTTCATCGATATGGACTGCGGCGGAACGCATTTGATCTTCCACCTGGCGCGCGCCGGCTGGCTGCGGTGGTCGGATGCCTTGCCGCAGACGGTGATTCGACCAGGGAAGTCCCCCATCGCGTTGCGGGTGCGGCTGGATGACGGATCGGGCTTCGACCTGACCGAGGCCGGCACCAGGAAGCGGCTGGCCGCCTATATCGTCGGCGCCCCCGACCAGGTGCCGGGCATCGTCAGCCTGGGCCCGGACCCGATGGCAGCGGATTTCACGCAGGACCACCTCGCCGCGATCCTCGGTGGCCGCCGCGCGCAAATCAAGGGCGTGCTGCGCGACCAGGGCATCATCGCCGGGATCGGCAATGCCTACTCCGACGAGATCTTGCACGTGGCCAAGATGTCGCCCTTCGCGCTGGCGTCGAGCTTGGATGCCGATGCTGTGGCGCGGCTCTACGAGGCGATGCGCGAGACGCTGGCCTCGGCCGTGGCGACGGCGTCGGGCAAGCCGGCGGCCGAGTTGAAGGACGCCAAACGCGCCGGTATGCGCGTACACGGCCGCACCGGCGAGGCCTGCCCCGAGTGCGGGGACGTGGTCCGCGAGGTCTCCTTCGCCGACTCCTCGCTGCAGTATTGCGCCACCTGCCAGACGGGCGGCAAACCCCTCGCCGACCGCCGCACCTCCAAGTTCCTCAAATAGCCTCCCTTCCCCCGTCGAACGTCCACATTCATGCCGTCGCGAGTGGGTTGGTTCAGGCTGCGCGGCCGGCACGATGAATCGCCCCAGTTCGCCCCGGTCATCTCGGCCATTCACCCGGCATCCCGGCTCGGCCGCTCGTAGGGTAGCCAGATGCCTGACGACACTCGGACCGGTCCCGACGACGCACCGCTGCCCCCTGCGTCGATTGGCCCGGGCGGACCGCCGGCCGTGACCTCGACGCGGACGTCGACCGTCAAGGAGACCCGGACGACTGCGTCCGCCACCGAGCCGGTCGACGATGTGGTGACGACACGGCATACGATCGCAGTTGGCGGAAAGTCGTTGTCCTACAAGGCAACCGCCGGACGCGTCGTGCTGCGCGAGGAGAAGTACGAGGACGGTGTCTACGCCGGTCATCAGCCGGTTGCCGAGGTCTTCCTGACGTCCTATGTCGCCGACGGCGACGCGGACACCGCTCCGTCGACGCGCCCGGTGGCCTTCGTCTTCAACGGCGGCCCCGGGAGCTCGAGCGTATGGCTGCACCTCGGCCTCCTCGGCCCGCGCCGAGTGCTCGCCGGGGATGTCGACGCGCCGGCGGCGCCGCCATACAGGCTTATCGACAATGCCGAGACCTTGCTGGCGCACTGCGATCTGGTGTTCATCGACCCGGTGTCGACGGGCTATTCGCGCGCGGTCTCGGGTGGCAAGCCCAAACCCTTCCACGGCTATACCGGCGACATCGCGTCGATCGGCGAGGTCATTCGCCTCTGGACATCGCGCGAGAAGCGTTGGCTGGCACCGAAGTTCGTCATCGGCGAGTCCTATGGCACGCTTCGTGGCACCGCGCTCGCCGAGCACCTGCAGAGCACGTTCGGGATGTATCTCAACGGGCTGGTGCTGATCTCTAGTGTGCTCGACCTGAGCTCGATCGACTTCGAGGAGCAGCGCAATGACCGAGCGCACGCGCTCTATCTGCCCTTCTATGCGGCGACCGCGCACCGGCACGGCAAGCACCCCGGACGGACGTTGGAGGAGGTTGTCGATGAGGCGCAGGCATACGCCGATCGCGACTATCCCTATGTGCTGGCGCGCGGTTCGCGCCTGACCGGTGATGAGCGCACCGCTGCTGTGGCGACACTGGCGCGCCTGACCGGGCTCAGCCCGGACTATGTCGACCGGGCCGATCTGCGGATCGAGCACTGGCGCTATTTCGGGGAGTTGCTGCGCGATCAGCGACTGACGGTCGGGCGGCTGGATGCGCGCTTCAACGGACCGGCGGCGAGCGCGATCGCCGAGAGCATGGACGCCGACCCATCGATGGACGCCATCGACGGCGCGTATGCCAGCGCCATCAACCACTATGTGCGCGCCGAGCTCGGCTACGAGAACGACCTGCGGTATGAGCACATCACCGACCGCGTGCACCCGTGGTCGTACCAGGAGTTCGAGGGGCGGCCGATCGACGTCTCGCCCCTGCTGGAGCGGGCGATGCGCGCAAACCCGCACCTGCGCGTCCACGTGGCCTTCGGGATCTACGACGGGGCCACGCCGCCGGCAGCGGCCGAGGAGGTGCTGGCCAAGTTGCGCCTGCCGGAGGCGCTGCGCGGCAATATCGAGCGGGCCTACTACCCCGCCGGACACATGATGTATGTCCACGAGGAGTCGCGGGTGAGGCAAAGTGCCGATCTGGCCGACTTCGTTCGGCGCTCGTCGGATGCATCAGCCGAGCCAGTGCGGCCCTGAGCCATGAGACCCACCGAGGAGAATGTCGCCATGGACGAAATGCGTGAAGTGACCGTCGCGGAGTTGCCCGATGATGCTCGGATCCTCGATGTGCGCGAGAACGACGAGTGGGCCGCCGGTCGTGCTCCCGGGGCCGTGCACATTCCGATGACCGAGCTGCTGGCTCGACTGGGCGACCTCCCGGACACCGATCCCGTGTTCGTCATCTGTCGTTCCGGCGGCCGATCGGCGCGCGTTGTCGCGTGGTTGGAAGGCAATGGCTTCGACGCGGTCAATGTGGCCGGCGGGACGCTGGCGTGGGCCGCGGCGGGCAAGCCGCTTGTGGGGGACGGGGACACGGCATACGTGAAGTAGCGGGCCCCGGCGAAGGGGCGGCTGCGTCACTAAGGTGGGCTTATGGGGCTCTTTCGGCGATCGGGCAATGGCGACGGCGACACGTCGGCGGGTGAGGCAAACGCGGGTGTGAGCCGCTTCCACGAGACCGATGACAGCCTCGTTGACGGTGACGGAATGGGGCCGTTGCGGCCCCGCGACCGCGGCCTAGGTGAGCAAGAACGCGCGCGGATCGCGGCCGGACTTGCCGCGCTCGGTTCGGCCGGCGTGGACATCGCCGACCTCGACGCGATTGGTGCGGCGTATGACGCGACCTATGCCGCGTGGCGCGACACCGCTAAGCGCAAGCGGGAGAACCACGATGCCCTCGTCGAGCAGTTCGCGATCGGGCTCGGGGAGCATCTGACGCGGCATACGGACCTGCGGTGGCGCATCGTGACCGATGTCTTCGGGACCGATCTGGCGATCGCGGATCAGCGTGAGGGCGACTTCGTCGTCGTGCCGGGCAATCTCGTGGCGTCGCGGTGGATGCGTGGGGAGACCGGGTGGCTGCCCGGAGTCGCGCGGCATCTGATCCGCGTGCGGGGCGAGAGCACCGCCTCCTGATGTCCCGGGGTGCTGGTGGGATCTCGGACGGGGGTCAGGCGCCTGCCCAGGGTGCTCATGAAGCCGCCCCCAAGGACCACGGCACCAAACCCGCACCCAGCCCGGCGACGCTGGCCGCGCTGAACGCCGAGCCGGTGGGGCGGCTCGGGCGAATGGAGCGGCGGATCCTCGGCCCTGGCCGCGAGCCCGATCCGCGCTACAGCCTGGCCAACGAGCGGACGTTCCTTGCCTACATCCGCACCGCGTTGACACTCCTCGGTGGCGGGGTGGCGGTCGAGGCCTTCGCCGGGGATGCGATCGCGTTGGTCGCGCGCCGTGCGCTCGCCCTTGGACTGGTCTGCCTGGGCATGGCGATCTCGGCGGCCGCCTCCTATCGCTGGGTGACTTTGGAGCGGTCGATGCGCCTCGGCCGGCCGTTGCCGCTGAATCCGATCGGCTTCGTGCTCGCCATCGGCGTCACTCTCGCCGCCATCGCTCTCGCGGTCTCGATCGTCTTGGCACCCTCATGAGCCGGGCCGCCGCGAGTCCCTGGGACGGGGACAGCGGGCTGGCTCGAGAGCGATCGGATCTGTCGTGGGGTCGCACCATGCTGGCGGTGTTGACGGTAACTGGGTTGTTTCTGCGGTGGATCCCCGCGCACGGTCTGGCCACCGTCGTGCCGATGGGGCTGGGCGTGGTGGCGGCCTTCGGGTTGCAGGTCTTGCGCCGTCGGCGCCGGCTCGAAGTGTTGGGCGGGCACGGCAGCGCGGCCGAGGAGGTCCTCGGATTGGCGGCGCTGGTCTGCCTGGTCGGATTGGCCGCGCTGATCCTGATAGCGCTGGGGATCTGACGCCGGCCGGCCGTATCTGGTGGGCGCCGCAGGGTGTCGACGCCGGTGTCGAGGATCGGTCCTGTTGGTCGCGGCCGGGCTGGATGCGTTCCACGGAAGCGGCACCGATCAACACGGGGTCAACGACCCGTTGATCGGATGGTTACGTGAGATCACCGAGGCGACCGGCGCGCAACGTGCGGCGATCCCGAATGTCCATGACCGGCTCAGTTCCTACGCCCCTTCGGCCTCGGAGTCTGCCAAAGCGTGAACGGGTAGGACCTTCGGAAGTCCGCGTCGGAAGTCCACGTCATGGCGCTCTCCCGTCGCCTCGATCAGGCGCTCGGCAGCCACATTGGTTAACGACCGGTCCGAGTCCCTGGGTCCGCAACCACGCGACATGCGCGGCGTGAGAGTGGAGTGGTCTTCGTCGGAGTCGCGGTAGTACGTCACCCCAAAGGGCCCGGCGTCGCTGCCCAGTCAGGCGCCGCGAAGCGATGTCGCTCGGAATCGCGATAGAAGCGGACCCAGTTCAGGTCGAGGTGTTCGCCGAGCGGGCCGCGATAACTCGCGCCTTCCGTTCGGCTCGCCCAGTGGCTTGTGGTCGCGGCATCCTCGACGTCCGCAGCGCGGCCAGCGGCCGAGCCGGGAGCTGAGTCCGGGACGGGGTGGTGGGGGTTGGACCTGGATCGGTCGGCCCCGATCGTCGTGGAAAACGAATGGGCACAACACACCGTCGCCGTGACGCGCGCTGCCGCCGTGATGCCGGTCGTCGGCGGCGATCGCGCCCGCGCTAGAAGTCGGCTTGGCGGGCGTGATGGTGAAGGCACCCTGGTGGTGGCCGGTGTGGTGGTGGGGGCAGAGGCAGATCAGGTTGTCGTAGTCGGTGCCGCCGCCGTCTTCCCAATGGTGGAGGTGATGGATCTCGACAAACCGGGTCGCCGGGCAACCGGGGTATGCACAGCCCCGGTCGCGGTCTTCGACCAGGCGGCGGGTCCGAGCCGGAATCCCGCGTTGGGTGCGTCCGACGTTGACGGGTTTGCCGTCGCGTTCGAGGATGACAGCGTGCGCGCTGATGCAGGCATACCGATCGGCGAGGTGTCGCGGGATCGCGCCGCGAGCGTTGAGCCACGCTCCGCCGATGTCGAGGTGGAGGTAAATGCGGTAACGATCTGCGCGCGAGACGGGCTCGACCGTGGCCAGTGACCGATTCGCGATCTCGGCGAGCGCGTCGGCCGGCCCGGCCCGGGTTTCACCTGCGGTGAAGAGGGCATCTTTGGCCTCCTTTAACGCTTGCTCGAGTAGTGCACCGAGGTCAGCGGGGAGATCCCCCTGCACATAGAAGCGCCCCCGATCCCACCAGGTCATCAGGCGCCCCGGCAGACTGGCCCGGGCCGCGGTCTCGGACAACACCGGCTCCTCCTCGGTGCCAAGACCGAAACCGAGACCTGCGAATGGCCTGCCGGACGGTGCATCTGCCTCGTCCGGAGACGGACCGGCATCCTGCGCCGGATCCCCTGAGTGCTCGGCTGCCTCAGTGTCAGCGGACATCCCCTCGCCGCCCGAGTCGGCTTCGTCGTCGCCACCCTGGCCGGCCGACCCGGGTGCGGGGACGCCGTTGGGGTAGACGCTGAGGTCACCGCAAAAGTCGCTCGTGGTCGCGCGATCGGCCGTCGTCCAAGCCGTCTCCGGTTCGACCTGATTGTCAGTATCGCCCTCGGTGTCGACAGTCTCGAAGGGATAACGGGACAGCGCTCGACGCAGCTGGGCGACCGTCAACTTGGGGGCCAACTCGACCACCGACGCCTCATAGGACGCGGGCACATGCCGAGCGATGACCGCCGCCTGGTCCAAAGACAATTGGCCCTCATCGAGCAACCGAATCATCAACAGCAGCATGCTCGCTCGCCGAGCGAGCGCGACCGCCTGCCCCGCCGTCGCGGCAGCCAGTCCAGCCCGCAGTGCCAGCCAGTGCTCTGGCGACCGGACTCCGCCATGCGCACCCCAGTCATCCGCCGCGATGACTGACACCGTCACTGCGACCAAAGCGGCATACAGCCGGTTCAACCCGCCCGCGAGATCATTTGCCCGCACCCATGGGCTTGACGAATCGACCGGCGTCATAGCCGTCAGCACCGCTGCCTCGCCCATCTCAACCCCCGCCAAACGACCCTGCTGTGAGTCACCCCCTGTGACCCACCCGAAGGAAGGTTATCGTACATACGTTCGATTCACAAGGTGCGCGCCAAGAATTCTTGCCTGCTAATCGCCGGAGGCATCAGTCGCAGGCGGGCCCTCGCGCATCGAGCACGCGGATCGCCCACGCGCACCATTCGATGTTCTCGCGCTCGAAAGTGATCCCCCGGCGCAGCGTCAGATAGGGGCCGATCCGGGTCGCCGCGCGCAGGAAGGAGTCCTCTTCGCGGCCGTCCAGCAGCCGATCGCGCAATTGCTCGAAACGTTGCAGCCTCTCTCGGGCGATGGCCAACCGCTCGACGAGGTGCCCGCTGACCAGATCGGGCTCCACGATGTCCACGGCCTGTACCTGCACGAGCAGGTCGTCTCGGATGGCAGACGGCTTGGCCTCCTGTGCCACAAACGCGCGCAAAGCATCGACCCCCGCAGGTGTCAGCTGGAAAACGCGCTTGTTGGGCCGCTTAGCCTGCTCGACCAGACGCGCCTCGACCAGACCGTCGGCCTCCATGCGCTCCAACTCGCGGTAGAGCTGCTGGGGCGCGGCCATCCAGAAGTTGGCGATCGAGCCGTCGAACGTCTTGGCCAGGTCATAGCCCGACGACTCGCCGTCGAGAAGAGTGGCCAGAATCGCGTCGCGCAGCGCCATCACGTCAGCCTAGGCGGCGTTGACTCGTCAATCCGTTGCCTAGCCTCGAGCTCGGCGATCGCCTCGGCCTGGATCCGGCCGAATTGCTCACCCATGGCGGCCGAGAGGGCGTGGGCGCCCTGCAGTGGGCGCACCATCACCATGAGGTCGACGATCTTGCCGTCGCCATCGGTGCGAATGAAGTCGCAGCCGTTCACGACCTTGCCGTCCACCGTCGCCTCGAAGACGAGCGCGGAATCTCGCCCGCCGGCATCGACGATCTCGCGGACGTAGTGGAAGTCCTCGAACACCCGCAGGACCCCGCGCAGGATCGCTGCCGTGATCGGCTTGCCGTCATAGGGCGTGAACGCCACCGGGCTCGTGAAACGCACGTCATCGGCCAGCAGGTCGGCAATGGCGTCGAGATCGCGCGCCTCGACGGCCGCTCGGAAGGCGTGCATGGCATGCTCCTTAGGCAACTCGTTGACTAGTCATGAATATAAGCAGGGCGCGTATGCCGTGTCCACGGGTTCCGCGTCACGCGGGCGCCGGCGGCGCGCACACTCCCCACGCCTGCGTACCCCGAGTCCATGAGTTCCGCGCCACGCGCGTGTATGTCGTGCTCTCACGTAATCCTTAGACGCCCGCATACGATGCCCGCGTGGACCCGATCCGGAACCCTTATGCCCCCGGCGCCGGCCAGCGCCCGCCCGAGCTCGCCGGGCGCGATGAGCAGCTACAGACCTTCGACGTGGTGCTGCAGCGGGTGGCAAAAGGGCGCCCCGAGCGCTCGCTGATCCTGACCGGATTGCGGGGTGTCGGAAAGACGGTGCTGCTCAACGCCCTTCGCGGCCAAGCCGTCCGAGCCGGTTGGGGCACAGGGAAGTTCGAGGCCAGACCGGACCAGACCCTGCGCCGCCCGATCGCGGCGGCCGCCCACGTCGCGGTGCGTGAGCTCGGGCATACACAAGCCGATCAGGTCGACCACGTCCTCGGCGTCATCAAATCCTTCGCGCAGCGCGACACCGCGCCTAATGCCAAGTTGCGCGACCGCTGGAACCCCGGTATCGATGCGAGTGCCGTTCCTGGACGGGCGGATTCGGGCGATATCGAGATCGACCTGGTCGAGCTCTTCACCGACATCGGTGGTCTCGGTGCGGACCTTGGGCGCGGGGTCGCGATCTTCATCGACGAGATGCAGGACCTCGGGCCTGAGGACATCTCGGCGCTATGCGCGGCCTGTCACGAGATCTCTCAGGCCTCGCTGCCCGTCCTCGTCGTCGGCGCCGGGCTGCCCCACCTCCCGGCCGTCCTCTCGGCCTCAAAGTCTTACTCCGAGAGGCTATTCCGGTATGCCCGCATCGATCGCCTAGAGCGTGACGCCGCCGCTGCAGCGCTGAGCGTGCCGGCCGCGGACGAGGACGCCGCCTTCACCCCGGACGCGCTCGACCACATGTATGCGGTGACGGGCGGGTATCCCTATTTCATCCAGGCATACGGCAAGGAGGTCTGGGATGTCGCGCCGGCGACACCGATCACCGACGCAGATGTGCGCGTCGCCGTGCCACGCGCCGAGGCCGAGCTCGCCGTCGGCTTCTTCGGCAGCCGGTATGAGCGCGCCACACCCGGTGAGCGCGACTACCTGCGCGCCATGGCTTCGGTTGCGCTCGTCGACCTGGACGGCGCGGTCGTCGGCGGGCCGGTCGAGAGCGACTCGGGCTCCGCGGCATACGGCTCCAGCCTGACGATCGAACTCGACGCCATGGCCACGGCCGACGTCGCGAAATGGCTTGGGAAGCAACCACAATCGCTCTCTCCCGCCCGCGACGCCCTCTTGAAGAAGGGCTTGATCTACTCGACCGAACGGGGCAAAGTCGCCTTCACCGTCCCCCACTTCGGCCGCTACCTGCGCGAGCACCCCTGATTGTCGGCCGCTGTCGGCCGCGTCGAAAAATGAGAGTGGGACGAGGACTCTGAGAGTCGGTGAGAGTAGCGGCGCGCCTGCACGGCCACTTTGAGAGTGCGGGAGCCGTCAGGAGACTCAGCACGCGGGCGGCCGCTGCCGACCAGTTGGAGCCGGTCGGCGACCAAGTCAGTTCACGGATCTCCCTCGGCGCGAACTCACCCAAGAGCGGCTCTGTCGGCCTACTTGATGGGGCCCAAATGATGCAGTCCCTCGCAACGTGTCAGCGGGGAGCGATTCTGAGATTTACCGGTGAGTTCGAGACGGCGTGAGACGGATCGGCACTTCTGCGGCGGATTTTGAGACGCCAGCGGCGGATTTTGAGACGGACTACCAGTCAGATCCCTCCCGCTGCGTTGGGGTCAACTCCCTACAGCGGGTTTTGGAGCGAGCAGGCCAGCGATGGCACCGATGCAGGTACCAGCCAAGCCGGACAGCAGACTGGGTGGTTCCTTGCCCTGGATTGCGAGGTAGCCGATCAGCGCAACCAAGACACCCCCGAGGACCGCAAGGGTGACCAGCGCAACCTGTCGCTCGATGGCGGCAGCGGGTCGCCGGGGGATCACTATGTAGGCCCACTGCATGGCGCCCATCACTTCTCGCTGCGTCACCCCTCGTCTACGCAGCTCTGCGTAGACGTCCTCATCAGCGACTTCCTCAATCTCTCGTATGAAGCGGAGGGTAGGGCCGACCACTGACACCACCGGCGAATCAGTGCAGGCGCTCGCCTGATTCCTTCTGGTGGGTCACCAGTGGACGGTGACAGTTCGGGACGTCCGTTGTCGTTTGCTGCGGCATCCTGAGGTGATGACAGCGAGAGCGAGCAGCCCCCATGCCGGTCGGTGACTGCCAGCGCGGCTTCGCAGCGGCAGCCGAGGCAGATGGCGTGCAACTCGGGCCGTCGCGGTTGCCGTGGATCAACCAGCGTGGCCACTTAGGCCTGCCACCGGAGGGACGCGTCGCAAGGGCGCCCCTTGAGGCGATCTTCATCGCCTTGGGCGGCGACTCCGCTGCACAGGCGGCCAAGCGCACCACGCCGCTGACGGGCGATTTCACGGAGGCAAGCACGGGCACCCTCATCGAGATCGACGAGTCGCAGCATTTCACCTCGTTCCGCGCGCTGTCGCTACGCCTGTATCCCTCGGACGTGCGAGTGAGTTTCGACCTGAACCACTACATGGATTTGTGCCGTGAGCTGGCACCGCGCTCAGATCGCTACCGAGCGTCGAAGGCTGCGGTCGGGTTCGGCCCTGGAGGACGCCAGCGCCAGCGTGCCTACCACGACGCCCTCCGGGACTTTGCGGCTCCAGCCTGTGGTCGTCCGCCCGTCATCCGAGTGGCTGTGCTCGATAACGATGGCGCCGGAGCATACAACCGCGAACGGGATCGAATCCGGGACCTCCTTGCCGACGGTTGTCAGCAGGGGGCGCCTGACTCCGACCCGCCCGATCTCGCCGCATCGATCGAGGAGTTGAGGTCGCTCCTGCAGGCCTTCGACGACGTTGAAACCGAGGCGATGTCTGCTCCGTTCCATGCCCACGCCTACAACGAGCTGGATATCGCCGGACGTGCCGTCATCGATGCGTTCGACGCTCAGGCACGTCTGGAATCTCCAACCGTGGACCCTCGCGGGAGGGGCTGATGCGAGTCGCACCCGTCCTCGAGACGGAGGCCAGATTGCCGCTTAGGGTTGCGATCCATGAGCGCTGGTGTCAATGCAGGCGAGGCGCCAGCAACGCCTTGGAGGAATGACGGATGAGAGACACGTCGGATCTTGCGGACATGAGCGGGCCAGAGGACGGCGTCGAGAGCCGCGGGGGACTTGTGCCCGCGACGGCCGAAGCCGCCACCGGCCACCCTGACACCGAGGCCGTATCAACGGTGATCGCGGAGATGCTGCCTGGGGTCGCCTTGGTCTTCGGTGAGGTTCCCACTGAGCTCGAACTAGATCTGATCGACCTCGGCCTCGTGTCTTCCGCCGACCGCACGCAGTTGTCGTCGGTGCTGGGGGTCGTTGGCAACACCGCGACCGTGGCTGGCAACGCGGGATCAGCCCTGGCAAGCGTGCAGGGGCTATACCGAGTCAATGACGCGACTCGAGCGATGCTCGAAGCCGGTGCGAAGCTTGCCGTCAAGGACGGCGCCAACCTGGGCGCCATGGTGACGTCCAACGGCTTGGCTCAAGCTCGATTCATCCCCGTAACCGGCCTTACCGCGGCACAGACAGCTGCGGCCGTCGGCCCAGCCGTCGCCACAATCGCACTGCAAATGCAGCTGAGCGAGATCACGTCGCTGGTCAAGAGCAACTATGCGCTAACCGGACACGTGCTTGCCTCTATCCAACGAGGACAGCGCGCCGAACTGGCTGGGCTTGTCGAAGCCATTGAGTTGGCCGTGGTGCGGGCCAAGGAACTCGAGTGCGTTCCCGCTTCTCTTTGGGAGGATGTGGCGGGCAAGGGGTCTGACCTGCGGGCCGCGCGAAACCTCTACCGGGAGAATGTTCGCGGGCATATTGCCCAACTCCGCACAATCGAAGGCCGTGCAAGGCGTGACTACTTGCACGCTCAGGCCGAGGCCATCACCTTCGATGCGACGGCGCTCCTGCTGTCTCTGAAGGCTTGGACGGGGTATCAGGCTCTCCAAGCGGGCAAAGCAAGGACGGTGGGCCGCGACGACCCGCACGAGACGAAGCTCGTCGGTCTGATCGCGCGGGACACCCGTACCGAGCTCTCCTCGGCACTGGACGAGACGCGGGGCTTGGTCGATGCACTCACCCGTGAGCTTCGCCTTGTTGCCGAGCTCCCTGGGCGACAGTCTTTGTCGCAGCGACTGCCGGGTGCACGTGGAGATTTGAAGGTGGCCCGCCAAACCACGGCCCGGCTACTTGAAGGGATCACGCCTCTTGCTGAGGCCCTCCGTCCGCAGCCCAAGCCGCTCGCGACGCCCGCCTTGATGTGTACGGACCCGAGCGTTGACGTGGCCTCGTACCTGCGGGTCCTGCGCTGGTTCCTTGACGACGACGAGGATGTTCGTGTTCTCGCCCTAGCGGATCGCACTTCCGCGACCGGGGCCATCTCGGCGGCCGTCGGCGGAGCCATGGACAGACTCTCTGCCGCTCGGGACAAACCGATCGCAAAGACTCTGGTCGTCGTCACAAATCGGCGCGTGCTCACCGCCGACTCCCTGGACTTCCTGGAACAAGGCGACGTGAACGGCGACGTGCCCATCGACCGCGTCAGGTACGTGCGGTCGCTGCCGCCGAGCTATGCCGGGGAACCCGCCGTGGTGGACCTCATCACGAGGGACGACAACCATCGTTGGACCTTCCCTGCGTCTGTTGCATCGGCGAAGGTGAATGAACTCGCTGCGGTGCTCGGGGAGGCAATGAATCTGCCAGACGAAGAACGCGTAGCCCTGCAAGGGGTGGGTCGGTCAAAGGCCGCGATCAATGAGCACAACGGCGTGGTTGACGAGCCATTCGAGTCGGCGGACCAACCCCGTGCCGCCGAGGGTGCGTCGGGCTGACGCTGGTCAACCCGTCGTACCCGGGACGGAATTGCGATCGCGCCTTAGGGTTGCGCTTAGTGAATACCGGTAATGGGGATCCAAAGTTGGCGGCGGAGCAGCGCGCGCGTGTGCTGATCGACCGCCAGCTTGCTGATGCTGGGTGGTCAGTTCAGGACAAGGGAAGCCTTGATCTGATCAATCAAGAGGGAGTCGCCTGCCGAGAGGTCGTGATGAAGCAGGGCCACGGTCGTGCTGACTATCTGTTGTATGTCGGTAGGAAGGTCGTCGGCGTCATCGAGGCCAAGCCTCAGGGCACGACCCTGTCCGGGGTCGAGTGGCAGTCGGCCATGTACGCCAGCGGCTTGCCAAAAGACGCCCAGCTCAAGGCGATCACGGTGGAGGGTCGGCTGCCCTTCGTCTTCGAGGCAAGCGGCTCAGAGACGCACTTCACCAACGGGTATGACCCCAACCCGAGGGCGCGGCGGATCTTCAACTTCCCCAAGTCATCAACGCTGGCCAAGGTCATCCGAGACGCCGAAGCTGATCCGGACAAACCCACCTGGCGGGCAAAGGTCCAGCACCTTCCTGTGCTGGGCGAGTCGCCCCTTCGCCCGGCCCAGATCACCGCGATCAAGGGCCTCGAGTCGAGCCTCAAAGATCAGCACTTCGACCGTTCCCTCGTGCAGATGGCCACTGGAGCCGGCAAGACCTTCACAGCAGTCACCACGGCATACCGGCTCCTGAAGTTCGGTGGCTTCCGGCGAATTCTGTTTCTCGTCGACCGCAACAACCTCGCCGAGCAAACCATCGCCGAGTTCCAGAACTACCGGACCCCCGACGACGGGCGCCGGTTGACTGAGATCTACAACGTCGACAAGCTCACGAGCGCTGGAATGCTGGGCTCGTCCGACGTCGTCGTCTCGACGATCCAGCGTGTGCACTCAGTCCTGCGGGGAAAGGAAGTCACGGAGGGCGACGACCCGAACCTCGATGACTTCGTCCCCGATGCGCCAGTCACCGTCTCCTACTCAAGCGCCCTGCCGCCGGAGGCTTTCGATCTGGTCATCGTCGATGAGGCCCACCGCTCCATCTACGGGGTGTGGCGCGGCGTCTTGGAGTACTTCGACGCCCACGTCATCGGTCTGACTGCAACACCGGGGAAGCAGACCTTCGCCTTCTTCAGGCAGAACCTCGTCTCTGAGTACACCTACCCTCAGTCCGTCGCCGACCGGGTCAACGTCGACTTCGACCTGTACCGAATCCGCACCCAGATCAGCGAACAGGGTGGCGCGATCGAGGCCGGCACCATCGTCCCCAAGATCGACCGACGCACACGCAAGGAGCGTCTCGAGGCGATCGAGGAGGACTTCGAGTACACCCACAAGCAACTCGACCGCGCAGTCACCGCCAAGTCCCAGATCCGCCTCGTCCTCGAGACTTTTCGCGACAGGCTGTTCACCGAGATCTTCCCGGGCCGCTCCACCGTCCCCAAGACGCTGATCTTCGCCAAGGACGATGCCCATGCCGAGGAGATCGTCACCACGGCGCGTGAGGTCTTCGGCAAGGGCAACGACTTCGCCGCGAAGATCACGTATGCCGCCCGCGACCCTCGTGGCCAGCTCCAGGCCTTCCGCACCTCGCCCTCCTTGCGGATCGCAGTCACCGTCGACATGATCGCCACCGGGACAGACGTCAAACCGCTCGAATGCGTCTTCTTCATGCGGGACGTCCGTTCGGCCCAGTACTTCGAGCAGATGAAGGGTCGCGGTGCCCGCACTATCGCGCCCGCGGACTTCCAGTCCGTGACCCCAGACGCGTCGGCGAAGACTCGGTTCGTCATCGTCGATGCGGTGGGTGTCACCGAGCACGAGTTCGTCGACCCGCCCCTGAACCGGGAGAAGGGGGTCTCGCTCAAGAAGTTGCTCGACAAGGCCGCCACACTCACCCTCACCGAGGACGAGACCGCCACTCTCGCCTCCCGCCTCGCCAAACTGGAGCTGGAGTTGACGCCGGACGAGCGTGCTGAGCTCGACGAGGTCGCTGGACGACCCGTTCGGGACATCGTGCGTGGGCTCGTCGACGCTGTCGATCCAGACACTCAAGCCAAGGCGCTCGAGGGAGCGACTGACCCGGACCTCGCCCGCCGCGAGCTCCTGGAGCGAGCCGTCGAACCCGTTGCTGGCAGCCCCGAACTGCGCACTCGAATCCTCGAACTGCGCGCGACGCACGACCGGGTTGTGGACGAGGTCAACCGCGATGTTCTCCTGGACGCGTTTGGCGTGATCGATCCCAGTCGCGCCAAAGCGGTCGTCGAGTCGTGGTCGAAATACCTGACCGAGCACCGCGATGAGATCACGGCCATCCAGCTCGCCACAGAAGCGAAGGTGCTACGCGTTCCGTTCGCGGACATTCAGGAGCTAGCGGACAGGATCTCCCGACCGCCGTACAACTGGACCCCAGACATCATCTGGAACGCGTACGAAGCCATCGACGCCGGCCGAGTCCGTCACAGCGATCGACACACCCTGACGGATCTGGTGTCCCTGCTGCGCTATACCGTCGGCGTCGACAACGAGCTCGTCCCGTATTCCGCACGGGTCCAGGAGCGGTATGCCGCGTGGCTGGCTCAGCAGGAGCAGGCCGGAACCGAGTTCTCGCCCTTGGAGAGGTGGTGGCTGGACCGCATGGTGGAAGTGATTGCGTCCTCGGCCGGCATCAGCCTCGAGGATCTCGACCGATCCCCCTTTACGGATAACGGTGGCATCGACGGCGCCCTCCGCGACCTCGGCGACCGCGCTGGCGACCTCCTCGACGAACTCAACACGGAGCTCACCGCGTGAGTTGGCCTATCGTCACACTCGGGGCCTTGGCGGCTCCGCACAAGGGATCGATCACAGATGGTCCATTCGGCTCAAACCTCGCACGGCAGCACTACCGTGATTCCGGTCCCCGTGTCGTTCGGCTTCAGAACATCGGGGACGGCGTCTTCATCGACAACCCGGCGCACATCGATCACGAGCACTTCACGACGTTGCGGAGGCACGAAGTCATCGCAGGCGACCTACTAGTCGCTTCGCTGGGCGAAGTACTTCCCCGGGCGTGTCTGATGCCAGCAGGGCTTGGACCAGCAATCGTCAAAGCCGACTGCATCCGCGTTCGTCTCCGTGACGACGTCGACCCGCGATGGGTCAACTACTCCCTTCAACGTCCCGCGACGCGGAAGTGGGCAGAAGGACGTCGTCATGGCGTGGGCCGCCCGCGGCTTGGTCTCAAAGGGATTCGCGAGATACCTATTCCTTTGCCATCACTTCGCGACCAGCGTCGGTTCGTCGAGATCCTTGAGGATCACCTCTCCCACCTCGACGCGGGCCAAGCCTCACTGCGCAATGCAGACGTACGGATGAACGGCCTGGTGGCGTCCCGGATCAACTCGCTCCTGGACACGGCCGACGGTCAAGAGGTTGCACTCGGCACCCTTGCTCAGTCAGTCAGGAACGGCATCTTCGTGTCGCGGGCCTCGACCGAGCCGACGGGAGTGCCGATCCTCCGCATCGGAGCGGTACGCCCTTTGGCTTTGAATCTGAGCGACCTTCGCTACTCCGGTCGCGGTGCCTCGGACTTGATGGCGAGCGACGCCCTGCTTGATCCAGGGGACCTCCTGTTCACTCGCTACAACGGAAATCCGCGGTTCGTGGGTGCCTCCGCCGTCGTCGACCGTCGCCTGCTGCCGTTGACATACCCTGACAAGTTGATTCGCGTTCGTGTTGACCAGGCCCGGGCGATTCCGGAGTTCGTCTGCTACGCCACCAACTTTGGGCGCGGCCGACGACAGATCGATGCCAAGCTCAAAACGAGCGCGGGGCAGGTCGGCATCTCAGGGGGAGAACTCAAGACAATCTCGATCGGCATCCCCCGCTTGGAGATTCAGCAAGGGGTGGTCGATCGAGTGCAAAAGATCCTTGATGCTCGGTCTCGACTCAAGTCGGGGCTCGAAAAGTCGCTCTCACGGTCCGAAGATCTGCGGCGCGCAGTCCTATCTTCGGCTTTCGAGGGAAAGCTCACCGGGCGGAGTGCCGACCAAGAAGTCATTGAGAGCGTTGCTGATGTCCAACGCTGACAGGCTTATCGCAGCGCTACGCGCAAGTCGCGTTCCGCTGGATGACGACGACCTCGCGCGGCGCTGCGGGATCTCACCACGCCAACAGGTGAACCAGATCTGTAGGCGCTTGGAGGCTCAGGGGGTCCTGACTCGCAGCATCGGACCTTCGGGAAAACTGGTGAATGCGATCCAGGACCGTGAAGGCCGGCTTTGTCTCTGTAGCTGCGGTGGGTCCACCGGTCGCAACTACCAGCCCGGGCATGACGCTAGGCACGCCGCTCAGGTGGGTCGCGCCATGGCTAGCGAACGGGATCTCACGGAACAGCAGCGCCAGGAAATCCTTCAGCGTCTGCCCAGCGACGCGCTCCGAGCTAAAGCGCTGGCGATCGCTTCAGGTGCGGCGGCCAGGGCGCCCCGGTCCGCCGAATCGATCGAGGACTCGGCGGCGCTGGACATCGCGAAGGTGGCGCCCCCACTTGCTGTGGCTGCTGGAAGTTCACACGAACAGAGAAGTGCTGAGCGCGTGATGCTGGGCCTGCTTGGTGAGCGCCTCGGCACGGTCCTGTCTCCCCGTCGGCTGACTCATGCGTCCGGCGCGTACGTGGAGGTGGACGGGGCCAGCCCTGACTTGCGCGTCCTCGTCGAGTGTTGGGCGCACCAGGGATCAGCCAAGGTTGCCCAGAAGTACAAGCTGGTCAACGATGCAACCAAACTCGCGTGGATCGCCAAGAGTTTGGAACCGTCTCCGGAGCGTCTGATTCTCTGCGTCTCCGATCAACTCGCTGTCGCCCATTTGCGAGGCCGCTCCTGGCAGGGCGCCGCCATCAGGGACCTTGGTGTGGAGATCGAAGTTGTGGACCTCCCAGTGGAACTGATCGAAACGATCCTGAGTGCCCAGAAGAGGCAGTACCGATGATCGACGTTCCCCAAGCGCAGATCGAATGGGCGCATCGCTACGACGGCTACCAGCGGCTTGCCTCATCACCCGAGCAAGTCGAGGAACTCATCCGGCAGGGGCGACGCTCGTTCGAAGCTCGTCGTCGAGTGCCTGAATGGTGCGGCGTCGACTTGTTACGTGGATGGGCGTTCTACCTGGTCCGGGCCGACCGTCATGCCGGCGGTGGCACGCTCGGCGAGGAGTGGCTCGCAGTTCTCGAAAGAGTCCGCACGCACCCGTCGTCGACAGCAGCAGACCGGCCCCCGACCCTCAGCTCGAACAGTTTGGTGCTACCGACCTCGTTCTCGACCGTTCCGAAGATGCACAAGGACTCTGCCTTCCTCGCCGCGAAGCAGGCTCGGTGGTGGGAGGAGCATGTGGCGCCGGTCAACGCGTTCGCAGACCAGATCCACGACGAGATCGCCGAAGAGTGGGCCCACGAGCGTGGCGACGACGCTCCGCCTGTTTTCGTCCCTTTCGTCGATCCCGACTCCGGCGGTGTTGCGGCTCGCGTCCTGTTCTTGCTTGAGTCGCCAGCGGGGCCGGCCGCGTTAGGTTCCCGGATGCTCTCGGCCGACAACAACGACGAGACTGCCAAGAACGTCTGGCTCGGCTACCAAGCCAGCGAAATGCCCCGCACGTACGGGCTCCACTGGAATGCGGTGCCTTGGTACGTCGGCGATGGCAAGAGGAACAAGGGTGTGACCCCGGCTGAAGTGGAACGAGGGCGTGTGTACCTCAAGGGGCTCCTCGACCTTGCACCCGACATTCGCGTCGTACTCGCGCTGGGGAAGCCAGCACAAGCCTCGATCGGACCGCTAGACAGCGAACTACGAGCCCGCCGGATCGTTGTCGTCAAAGCGCCTCACCCAAGCCCAAGGCTGGCGGCGACCACGCGGGGCAAGTCCTTGGAAGAGTTCAACGCCGCTGTTGCTGAGGCCCATAAGCATGTTCGGGCAACCGAAGGAGATGAACTCGCGTGACGGATGCGCGCCGCCTGGTCGACAAGCTGTGGTCGTACTGCGATGTGCTTCGCGACGACGGCGTCGGTGTCATTGAGTACACCGAGCAGCTCACCTATCTGCTGTTTCTCAAGATGGCGCACGAGCGCGCGACTCGGAGGCTCAAGCCCCAGCAGATCGTGCCCGAGGAGTACTCCTGGCAGCGTCTCCTCGACGCTCAGGGTGATCAGCTCGAACTCGAGTACACCCACATCCTTACGGCCTTGGCGCGCCAGCCCGGTGTGATCGGGACGATCTTCCGCAAGGCACAGAATCGGATCCAGGATCCAGCCAAGCTCAAGCGTCTCGTGGTCGACCTCATCGACAAGGAGAACTGGAGCCAGACCGGCACCGACATCAAGGGCGACGCCTATGAGGACCTGCTGAGCAAGGGTGCCTCCGACAAGGGCTCTGGTGCCGGCCAGTACTTCACCCCGCGGGCCTTGATTCAGGCGATCGTGGACGTCATCCAGCCGAGTGTGGACGATACGGTGGTGGACCCGGCGTGTGGCACTGGCGGCTTCCTCCTCGTTGCTCACGAGCACGCGGAAAAGGGCGCCGAGTCGATGACGCCCACTCAGCGCACCAAACTCCAAGATGACTTGGTCCGCGGCTACGAGCTCGTCGATGGCACAGCTCGATTGGCAGCGATGAACCTGCTGCTTCACGGGATGGGTACGGCCGACGGGGACTCACTGATTGATGTCCGCGACTCCCTGATCGCCGACCCGGGTGAGCGTTGGAGTGTGGTTCTGTCGAATCCGCCGTTCGGCAAGAAATCCTCGCTCACCATGGTCGGCGCCGACGGCCGTGAGGTGCGCGAAGACCGAGAGATCGAGCGCCAAGACTTCGTCGCGACGACGAGCAACAAGCAACTGAACTTCGTCCAGCACATCATGACGATCCTCGACACCAACGGTCGTGCGGCAGTTGTCCTTCCCGACAACGTCCTCTTCGAGGGTGGTGCCGGCGAGACGATCCGCCGGAAGCTGCTGACCGACTTCGACCTGCACACCATGCTGCGCCTGCCGACCGGCATCTTCTATGCCCAGGGCGTCAAGGCCAACGTTCTCTTCTTCGACAAGAAGGTGGCTAGGCCTGACCGACCGTGGACCGAGAAGCTCTGGGTCTACGACCTCCGCACCAACAAGCACTTCACGCTCAAGCAGAACCCGCTCACGAGAGCCGATCTCGACGACTTCGTCACGGCATACAAGTCGACAGCGACGCGAGCACAGCGCGAGGAAAGTGAACGCTGGAAGGCCTTCACGTACGACGACATCACGGCACGGGACAAGGCCAACCTCGACATCACTTGGCTGCGCGACGAGTCGCTCGAGGACCTTGACAACTTGCCGTCACCTGATGTGCTCGCCCGAGAGATCGTCGAGGACCTTTCCGCCGCTCTCGCCGAATTCGAAGCAGTAGCAACGGCTTTGGAGGAGCAGCTCAGCCAACCGCGCTGAGACCCTTCCGGCAGAGGACGATTACCGGTATGTTCACGGGACGGCTCGTCACGCCGGATCCAAGGTGGATCGACAGTGACCACGTGCGGACCTGACCAACCCGAACGTGGGGCTACATACCCTCTGGCCCAGCTTGATGAAGTTGAAAGAGCCGGAGGAAGAGAATGGTCAAGAAGCAGCCGAGTGGAGCCCGTCGAGGGCGACCGCGTCTGCACGCGATTCCGAACGACTGCCCTGTGCGCGTGGAACTGCGGCTTGCTCCGGACGTGGCCCGTCGTCTCTTCGCCGTCGCGGCGGACACCGGGCGCACCGTCAGTGCCGTTGGTGAATCGGCACTGAGCCAGGCACTGCCTCAGGAGCGCGCCATGTGACCGTGCTCGGGCAACTTCTGGGAGTCCGTCACCCCCCAGACACGACGAAAGCCGGGCGGCTACCCGGCTTCGGCGCGAAACGCGGCACGTGCCGCGCTCAAATTCTGACTACCAACCCCGAGGGGTTGACTGCTGCCATTGTGGCGATCGAACACGCCCGCGTCAACGGCGCGCTCCTCGGTGAGAGGAGCAACATCATGCGCAAACTCGAATCATCCGTCCCTCACAGACTGGGCAGGCGGACAAACTTCATTCCAGCAGTCGGCGGCACCGTCGCCCTCTGGGCCGACGTCATGAACACGTCGATGGATGCAGACCGTGCCGCCGAGGTCGCTAGAGCCGCGACGGCGACGGTCCTCACGGCCGACAGCGCAGGCGACCCGGCCGTCAGCACTGCCGACATGACCACGCTCCCCCTACTGGAGCCAGACCAGCTCTTCGCCGTTCGGCGCCCGGCCTCCCACAAAGGCATGACGAACTACATCTCGCGCATGGTCGTCCCAAGCCAACGGCACGAGTCCAAGGCGGTGTGGTGCGAGAGCTTCAACGAGCTCAGCAATCTTCGGGATCTGATGTTGACTACGCGGCCTGTGCAGGTCACGACGCAGCCGTTTCGAATCGAGTGGGTCTTCTCGGCGGGCACCCGCAACCACGTACCGGATTTCCTTCTGCGTTACGCGGATGGTCGAACGCTCCTGGTCGATGTCACGACAGAGAGCAAGACGGAAGACCCGCGCCTGGCGGCGATACTCCGTTTGACCCGCGCATCGGCCGAGGCCATGGGTTGGGCCTACGAGGTGCGCACCGAGCTGTCCCCCCAGCGCGTAAGGAACATCAACTTCATCCATGCGAGCCGTCGCGACACGCTCCAGGATCGAACGGCGGCGGTTCGGGTCCTTCGTCAGGCCCACGGTCTCGTTGACGTTCAGCGTGCGAGTGAGCTGCTCGGGGGCCGCCCCCAGGGCTATGCCCGCTTGTGGGACCTGATGGCGCATGGCCTGGTCCACGTCCCGCTCGACGAGCCGATCGATCTCGACACAAGGATCTCGTTCAGCTGCGCGCGGATTGCGTCATGACGCCGCGCGTGACGAGCCGCACGGACCGACGCAAACCGCTGGGCATTGGTCACGACATCGCCACCACGACTGACTCTGCCAAGGTCGTGGGTGTCACACGCGATGCTCAGGGTCGAGTTGCCGTGTGTCTGGACCACGGTGATCACCGGACCCGCGTCCCTTGGATTGAGCTGGCAAAGAACGCGCTGTCGACACGCCCGGCGAACGCCTCGGACATCCTTGATGAACATCCCTCCCCGCTCCTCGCCGAGTTGCCTGATGAGGTGCGAGCGGCCGTGATCAAGCGGTATAGAGATCTGCTGCAGATCAAGTACGGCTCACCGCGAGGGAACCCCGATGGCGACCGTCGGGCTGGGATTCTCAACCCAGAATATGACCCGGACATCACCACCCAAGCCCAGCGGATGGCGAGCAAAGGACGAGAACTTCGGGCCCAGGGTGAGTCCGGCTGGAGCAGAGCGGCGATTTATCGAGACCTGCAGCGCGTCGACGAGGGGCCCGAATTCCTGATCCACGGGAACCGCCGCACGGTGTCGCAACGGCTCAACGACTACGACCCGGCGGTCCTGGAGATCGTTCGAACAGAAGTGGCCGCTGAGCAGCAGCGCAGCCAGAAGAGTCATCGCAAACTGTTGGCGAGTATCCGCGCGAAGCTGAAGGCGGCCGGCGTAGGGCAGGACCTCACGCGTCATCAGCTCGAGGTCCTCGTCGGCGAACTCTCGCGTGGGCTCTCTCTCCATCACCCAGCGAAGACCCGTCGAACCGAAGCGAGCCGACCAACCGTGGCCTACGGCGCACAGCGCGTGAGCCGGCCGGGCGAGATCGTGCAGGTGGACGCGACGCCGACCACGGTTGCCCTCCTCGGTCCGCTGGGAGTCCTCATCCCTGCCGTCATTCTCAGCGCCATCGACGTCCACACGCGCAGCTTCGTGGCTCTCAGAGTGTGTGTTGGCGCGGCCACGTCACGCGACGTTTGCGCGTTGATCTCGCAGATGGGACGCCCGACCGTCACCCGGGCCGGCTACCCCTTCGAGCTCGAGCTGTGGCACGGCATACCCAGGGTCCTCGCTATCAACGATGACCCGTTGGGCGAAAAGACGACCGTCCAGAAGGTGCTTGGCCGCAAACCCGCCGTGCACTCGAGCACCATCGTCTTCGACCACGGCTCCGAGAACGCCAGCGACCACGTGATGCGGTATGCCGCCGGGTGCGGGACCGACGTCGTCTTTTGTCCTCCTCGCAAGGGACACACGAAGGGCATCGTCGAGGCCGTGCACCGGGTGCTCGCCGGCGTCGAGAGCGCGCTGCCGATCCACAAGGGCCAGAACGTACTGAACAGACCGGCAGAACTGGAGCTCGCCGTTCCGATCAGGCCCCAGGACCTGCAGGACATGCTGTGGGAGTACATCATCGACATCTACTCCCACGAAGAGCACCGAGCGTTGACGGAGGCGCACGGCTCGGATCAGCCACTCAGCCCGGCCATGGTGTGGTCGGACTACGTGACCGCCTACGGGCAGCTCGACGTCCCAGCCGATCCATGGGCGTTCCTCAAGGGCCTCGAGCGCCAGACGCGGATCCTGAGCCCAGCGGGGATCCGACTCAACAAGGTGACGTACAACTCCAGCGAGTTACAGGAGCTGCGTTCGGTCGTGATGGCGGGGATCGGGACCTCTGCTCGCAAGCTCACGATCTTTTTCGACCGCTTCGACATCACCCGCGTCTTCCTTGTTCATCCCGTCGAGCGACGGTGGATGGTCGTGCCACGAGCCATGGACCGCCGGGGAAGCGTGGCACCGATGAGCGGTCTGGCGCGGCAGCTGATCCTTGCCGACGTCGACCGGGACACGAGGCGAACGCTGACCGAGTCCGAGCTCCACGAGCGAGAGGCCGAAACCCTGGCCCGCTGGTTCGAGGGAGTCTTCGCGAACAGACAGGAGGCCCGATACGCGGCCATCGAAGCTGCGCGGCAACGCACCTACGCCCACGACCTCGAGCAAGCCAGCGAGGAGGTCAGGGTCTTGGCGTTCCCTGAGCCAGAAGCAGAGCCGGAGGCTGACTTGCAGGTCTATCCGGACTCCCGCGATGACGACGAGGAAATCGACTACGACGAGGAGATCGAGTACGACGATCTGATCGATGAGCTCGAGGACGACGAACCCGCGTGGGGGCTCTCATGAGCGCCCCGGCGGGCGCCCGTCGCCTCATGCCGCAGAACATCGACGACTGGCCTCACTTGGTCATGAGGCAGAACCCGAAGCCCGAGATGGGTGGGCCGGTGACAGACGAACTGCGCGAACGCGTCGATGCCTACAACCAACGAATCGGCACACTGGCGACGAAGGACACGAAGGCGGCGGCTGACGCAATCCGCCGGGCGCATTTCGAGAACGACCATTCGGCATACGGGAGCGCCACCTGCGTCATCCTCAATGGTCTGCCGATGAGCGGCAAGACCCACGCGGCCCTCACCCACGCATTCAGCGAGACCCGAACCACCTGGAACGCGCTCGGGCGTGCGCCCGACGACCCGCAGTTCGATCGCAGCATCCCCTGGATCTACGTCGAGGTTCCCAAACGCGCCGGCGGTCTATCCCTGCTCAAGGCGATCTGGACCTTCGTCGGACTGCCATCCCTGCCCCCACGTGCCACGGCAGCCGACTACTTGGAGGCCCTGCGGAAGATTGCCCCGAGGGTCGGGTTACGCGGCATTGTCATAGACGACGGGCATGGAGTTGGCCAACGCCAGAGCGAAGACTCTCGTCTCCTCGCAGATATCCTCAAGGGCATCATCACCGGCCTGCCCGCGACGATCGTTCTCATCGGAACAGGGTTCGACGAGTCAGGTGTGCTGCGAGGGTCCGCAGGCGATCAGGTCCGCCTCCGCGGAGCACGATGGATAGACATCGGAAATTGGGGACCCCCGAACCCGACCTCCGTTGGAGAGTGGGAGCGACTGGGGCGCAGCCTTAGCGACCGACTCCTTCTTCCAGCCGCGGCGGCGACGATCAGGCTCACCACTCGAGGCGCCATCCGAACGCTCCACGAAGGGAGCCGCGGCCGTCCCGGGCTCGCGGTCGAGTGGGCAAAGCGAGCCGCCTCGTATGCCGTGCAGCACGACACTGACCTCGACCTCGCGGCTCTTGAAGCGACCCGCAACGACTTGCCATCACCGGAGGATTCGTGACAACGCGGCTTCCGCTCCGGGTTGAGCCGATGCCTGATGAATGGTGGCGCAGTTACCTTCTGCGCGTCGCAGCGAATTGCGGCGTGCACCCCTTTGATCTGATGGCTCGAGTTCACGGGATCGGACGAGCGCGTCGCAGGCACCTTCGCTGGTCCGGTATCGCGATGACCGAGTCGGCGGCCACGGAAGCCGGCTCGGTCGTCAACCTCAAAGCCGGTGAGATCCAGGCGATGCACCTGAGCCGGTACGACGGGTCGGCTCTGGACTTCACTCACCTGACTCCTGAGGCGTTCGATCCCGCTCTCACCGTCGCCGCGGACCGATTGCCGCTGGGCGGTGTTGGGCCACTCGTCAAGGCGACTCTGGACCGCTACTGCGTCCAGTGCGTCGTGGAGGCGCCGGGCTACCGAGCGATGAGTTGGAGGCTCCAAGTACACCTCGCGTGCACCCGCCACCACCTTCGGCTCGCCAGTGACGCTTCGAACGCCGGCGATGCCGTCTCTCGCGATGTGGTTGAAACTCAGGCCGCAGTCTTGTCTCGCCTCGCCCCTTCCGCTGAGAACCAAGGATTCTTCCAACACCTTCATGCACAACTGGTGTCCGAGATCGGCCCGTGGAGGTCGAGTCTGGATCGAAGGGTGCAGGAAACACCGGAGGCGGTGCTCGAGGCGTTCGGTCTTGCAGTTGCCCGCGTCATGTCGCCCGGATACCCGGACTACCAAGGCTTTGCTCACTGGCCATCTCTCAGTGCCGCGAGACACCTTAGGCCACCCGACTCCTTGGCCTACGACAGATCGCTCCACGTCTTTCCGCACTTGCTGCCCATGCACCACTTCACACACGGCCTGGCCGACCTCCTTCACCGACCGCAGATCCGCCAAGCTCGTGCGATGGCAGCCGTCGGCGCGGCCATGTGCGCCACCGGCCACCCACTCGGCGTGGCCGTGCGACTGCTACCGGAGCGGCGCAGAGGTACCACGTCAGCGATGCTGCTGAACCACCTCGTGCAGTTGGAACGTGAGGGGCGCGCCGAACAGTTCTGGAGGTCTTGCGCCGAGGCCGCGACTCAACTGATTCGGGAAAGTGTGGACTACCGCCATCGCGAGAAGGTCTGCGGCGACGAGAACGCCTACGTCATTGCGAGATCGGCTGAGCCGAGCGCCTATCCGCGAACGATCCGGACTTGGCTTGTCGATCAGTGGGCCTGCACATACACCTCCAGCAATGTCCGACCGAGCGTCCGCGACGGCAGCATCGAGTACTTCGATCGGAACTTCGGTCCGGGCATGCGTGCTGCTCTCGAACGCCTTCTCGCGGAGAGGGCGGCATGACCCGTCTGCCCTTGGCGCTGGCGCCGCTCTCGGACGAGACCTGGCCCTCCTACCTGACAAGAAGGGCCGCCCAGCACGGCACGACCCTGGCGGGGATGGGCAGTCATCTGGGCCTGCGAGACGGCCGAGGCCGTTGGACCGGGCGCTTTGGCGTCGACCTCTCCTACGGCGAAGTCACTCGCGTTGCGCCGATCCTCGGCCTCGCGCACGTGCAGGTCGAGCAGATGCAGTTGGCTTCCTACGACCAGCTGGCCTTCGACCTCAGCGGCCTCGCTCAAGACAGCGCAATCGCAGGGACGCGAAGGGCCGCGCATTCCGCTTGGGTCTGGCTCGCTGGCTCCACCTTCTGCCCGTTGTGCTTAACACAGAACGACGGTGCCTGGCGCCTCAGCTGGCGCGTCCCGTGGATCACGACGTGCCTGCGGCACAATACTCATCTCCACGGAATCTGCGCGCGGTGCGGCGGTGTGCCAGGGCTCGGGAACAGCCTTCATGGCTCCGCACCACCACGCGTTGCCGCCGCACCCGACGGTCGTCGCTGCCCTCACCCCGAACCAGGAAGGCGTGTGTGCGGGTCAGACCTCACCGCCCAGCCGACTGTGTCGGCGAGCCCGGATCGGTTGCGGCGAGCCAAGATCATGGCAGACCTCGTGGCGGGAGGTCGGGGTCATTTCGCTGGTGCAGAGACGACCTCTCTGCAAGCCCTCCGAGGATGGCAGGCCGCGATCGGCCTCGCCGTCGGTCTCGGCGCGGTTGATGCCAACGGTTGGGGGCGCACTCACCGTTGGGCCAACCCTCCGCGCGATCCTGACCTCATGGACCGTCTGCTCCGAGCCGTCGAACCACTCGTCGCCGCCGCTGATCCCGCAGCGGCCGCCGACGTACTGTACGAATGGCTGCAGAACGCTGGAATCCGTTCACCACATGCCAATACGTTCGGCCGGATCACCCAACCCTCTGCCGCGTTGCGGCCGGTGATCGATGAGCTGCTCGGTCGGCACGGCCGTGTGCACATTGTCATTCAACGGCGCCTTGTAGCCAACGACGGTCTTCCGCTCGACGCGACCGGCTGGGGCGTCGACGACATCCCGCAGTTGGTGTGGCCCTGCGCGCTCCCCGACCACCTGCGTGAATCCACCCGACCCGATCAGCGCATCCTGCGAGCTGTCGTCTCGATGATCCTCGTGAGGATGTGCTCCGACGCGAAGGACTGGGTCGAAGCGGGCGCCGCCCTCGGGTTCCCGCCGGACAAGTCCCGCAACTGGACCCGATACGCCTTTGCCGACAAGTGGGACCGCAAGGGCGACCTGCTCGGTGCCGCGCGCCACCTTGAGGGTCACTTGGCGCATCAGCCCTCGCTATCCCGATTCCGTCACCGTGGAGATGTCTCTGGCTTTGGCCCCAGTGGTCTGAAGGAAGCGCAATCACCTCAATGTAAAGACGAACGCGGCAACTGGTGTCCCTGTCGATGTGAACCGACGACCTCCGACTCCGAGGGTCAAGATCACGTCGACGTGTGCGCGGCGAAGTGACTCAATGTGGTCGCGGCCGAGTCGCCCCCGGGCCAAGGACAGATCCTCTACTCGAGGTTCAGTAGGTCGGTCGCGCGATGGGGAACCGCAGGATGCTGTCCCTCTGCCACCATTTGCTGGAGCATCGTGAAGCCAGCCTCAGCTGTTGCGATGAAGCCCCATTGGATGGCTTCAGCCACCAGATGCTGGGTCTCGCGCACCGCGACACCTTGGTTACGAGCGACCCGGAGGGATTCCCGGTCGTCGCTCAGCCAGACAGAGTCCTTGTAGTCCGGCCAGCGTGTGAGGATATGGATGCTCTGGGCCTCTCCGAGGTGTTGTGTCGGCTGCGCGTCGGTCCCGCCGAACACCGCCTTCCGAATGCCTTCGACCTGGCGTGTGTCGGCCTCATCGCAGATCTCAATCGGCTCGCCGAGCCACCCGTCCGAGTGCACGGTAGCGAGATCGGGGTAGAACTGCCTGGATCGGTCGCACTCGTGAGCTACGGCCTCGACCCACCTGCCGTTGCCGTCCAGGAGTTTGGCCAGCAAGTCGAGCTGGTGTACCGAGGCGAAGTTGCAAAGGACCGTATTGTCCGGGAAGAGATGTGCGCTCACGGCGCGAATTCATCCGCCTCGGAGGCCGCGATCGGAACGCCGGAAGGCTCGATAGCGATCCGCAGCGTATCGACGGGGACGCCCAAGAGGTTCGCCAGCGGCCGCAACGTGGTCTTGCCGTCCAAGTAGGCATCGAAGAGGTCGCGAACCAACCGTGTCGGGATACGTGGCTGTCGTCCGGCCTCCACCCACGCGGCATAGTTGTCCATCTTCGAGGCAGCGGCCGCACAGTCGATCGTGCGCATTCCCCCGAGCTTGGTGCGCTGTTCGGGTGAGGCGAGCTGGAGGTTCAGGAGTCGCCATGCCAACGAACTCGGTGAGACCTTCAGCTTCATGACTGCGTCGGAGAAGGTCTTCTCAGATATGCCCGGTTCCTGGAACAACTCTTTGAGCCTCCCCGCCGGCATCAACAGGTTTGCCGCGAACGCGTTCGCTCGCATCTCGGACAGATCACCCTTGGTGCTCGCCATGACGTTCTCGTCGACATGTAGGCCCTGGTCGTCCGAGCACAGCAGGTGTGCAAGTTCATGAGCCATGGTGAACCGTTGGCGGGTCGGATTACCGGATGTTGCAACGAGCAGCGTTCGAGCGCCCTTGCGACTGCTGAAGGCCAACCCATCGCATCCGCCGTCGAGCTCCACCACTGCGACGTCGAATCCAAACACGCGCTCGATAGCTGCAGCGAAATTCTCTGAGTCCAGAACATCGGGGTCGCCGAGATGCCTTAGGGCGAACTCGGCAAGCTCCTCGCCTTGCTCATACGCGAGCATCTTCTCGAAGGCGGGAGTCTCGGGCCGGTCCGAGAGGCCGCGGAGGAAGATGACGTTGTCTCGACACTCCCCGAGGCGCGCTGCTTCTCGGATCGCCTGCTGCACAGGCGAGCCCTCAACCGACACGCGCGCCGCAACGGCGCCCCCATCGCCGCTAAGCAGCCAATCGACTGTGACATCGCAGGCTTCAGCGATCCGAGCCAACTCGAGCGAACTGAAGCGGCGCTTGCCATTCAGAGCCTTGGACAATTTGGTGGAGTCTAGGCCGATAGAAGCGCCAAACGCCTCTTGCGTCTGTCCAGACTGCTCGATCAGGCCACGGACGCGAACTTCGACGGTCTCTCGGGGCACACCGTGCATGATCCCACGTTCTTGCGATTTCCGCAAGGTCCTGTGCTCAAGGGCGGCGTCGGATGCGAGAGGTCCGTTCGATCGCATTGGCAGCCCATGGCGAAGCAGTTGCGATTTCCGCAACAACGTGCGTATCCTTGCCGTATTGCGAAAAGCGCAACAGCTGTTCGTCGAGACTGGCTCGGCGAATCAAGTCCCCCTGGAGGCAACAAGTGACTAGCGACAAGAAGCACGAGACCGGCAGGCCCCTGTCGATCACGATTGACGGCCAGACGTACGTCACCCGTGACGACGATCAGGAGGCCGCTGCCCTGCTGCGCCTCGCGGGCGTCGACCCGGTGCTGTACGACCTCGCGAAGGTCAAGTCGAATGGCCAGCCGAAGGTGTACCGCGACGAGAAGGTCCTCGACCTGAGCGACGGCGACGCGTTCGTGACGGTCCGCCAGAGCGCCCAGGTGGCTTGATGACGAGCCCTACGGAGCCCTCCGACGGGGTCAGCCGCTTCATGGCTGACCTCGTCGAGGGGGGACACGAGCCGGCCCTTCAAGGAGCGGTCATTCGCTACTTCGTCACGCCTGTTGAAGGCCGCTTCGCAGGCTCCAGGGTCGAAACAGGGATCAGTGTGAGCGAAATCCAGGCCTGGCCTGTCGTCCCGCCGCACTGGATCCACCTGCCCGAGGAAGTTCAGTTCACTGCCACCAACACCGACACAACGGACTGCCCGCCCGGTTGGCGGCGACACTCCCGCGACACCGGGGTCTGGGCTCCGGACCGGAGGCCCATCCTCACGTGGGTCGCGCACGTTCGAGGCGTCTTGGGGCAGGCCACCTGACATGTACCGTCACGCGGTCGCGATGACCGAACAGGTCGAGGACGCTCTCGCTGGACACCTTCTCCGGACCGACGGTCAGGAAGACATCTGCCTGGCCACATACGCGACGTCAACAGGCGCCAGCCGCACAACCCGCATCCTGCGCCAGGTGCACCTGCCGACCGAAGGTGACCGCCACGTCCACGGGAACGCCACGATCATGGGTTCGTACGTGCTGCGGGTCGCGGCCGCAGCGGCAGCTCAAGGTCTCGGCGTGGCGATCATGCACAGCCACCCTGCGGGCAGGGGTTGGCAACTCATGAGCGAACTGGACGCGGACGCCGAGCATTCCTTCTCCGCCATGGTGGAGCACATCACGGGGCTGCCGCTGCTCGGCCTCACCCTGGCTGGGGACCGGACCTGGTCGGCGCGACTTTGGAACTCGGGGGCCCCAGAATGGGCGGAGTCAGTTCGGCGCGTGGGCGCGAACCTGAAGGTTTCGTGGAACGAGGACCTCGTGCCTCCGGCAGCTTCAGGCAAGGCGCAACTCCGCACTGTCGCGGCGTGGGGCGACCAAGCCCACCGTGACATCACCCGCCTCCGCGTCCTCGTCGTTGGAGCGGGCAGCGTCGGTCTCGACGTGGTCCAGCGTCTCGCGGCGACCGGATTCCTCGAAATCGGGGTGATGGACTTCGACCGCATCGGCGAGGTCAACCGCGACCGGATGATCGGCGCGACGAGGCGTGACGCCAAATTGCGCCGGCTCAAGGTTGAGATCGCGGCCCGGCTCGCGCGCCGCGCCTCGACCGCCGCGCGGTTCAAGGTCCATAGGCACCGCAACACCGTCACCAGTGCCGAAGGCCTCAAAGTGGCACTCGACTACGACATCATTTTTTCCTGCGTCGACAAGCCGTGGCCTCGAGCGGTGCTCAACACATCCGCCTACGCCGACCTGATCCCCGTCATCGACGGTGGCATCGCTATCGATACCTTCACCAACGGCGAGCTCCGCAGTGCGACCCGGCGTCACCAAGTTGCTACGCCGGGCCGACCGTGCCTCGCGTGCTCGCGCCAGATCAACATGTCCGAGGTCGCGCTCGACATGAACGGCGCTCTCGACGATGCCGCCTACATACAGGCTTCGGGCCGTGAGCCGATCAGCGGCCGTCCTAACGTCGCAGTCCTTTGCGCGGGCGTGGGCGCTGGCCAACTCGACCTCCTTGTCAGTCTCGTCGCCAAGCCCGGCGGGCAAGGCGTGCCCCCTCCCCTCCGCTTCAGCCTCGCTCCGCACCTCCTCGAGCACCTCCCCGAGCCGAGCCAGTCCTATTGCGAAACCGAACGGCAGACCGCAGCCGCCGACGAACGCGTCAACCTCACGCGACCCTTGCAGCCCGTCGATGGTGGCGATGGACTCAGCAGCATGCGGCGATGGGCCGAGGACCGCCTCGATGCAGCGGTCGAACGGCTCGCCAACGGGCGGAGGAGAAGCCTGTGATCCCGGCATTCGTCGCAGCCGCAGCCGCGGTATTTCCGGCGAACTGCGAGCTTGCCGACAAGCTGGACCCCTGCGCCTCAGGATCGAGCCCCGTCCTGTGCGGTGCGGCCTGAGACCACGGCCGTCCCAGAATCGTCCGCGGACCAAGTCCCAGAATCAAGAACGGATGTAGGGCTGCGTCTCACAATCGTTCGCCGCTGACACAACGAGGCGACCGGACCGTCGGCGGTCCTGATGGCACACTCCGGATCGGTCCCTCGTCTGATGCTCGTGAACCTTGTGGCTGGACGTGGCGTGACGTTGGTCATTTGGGGTGCTGCTCTTCCTGCCCTACCAGCACCTGGAGGCCCGGGTTCTGTCCGCTGTCCACGCCGCCGGACATCCGATCACGTTGGCTCAGGCCCGCGTCTTCGCGCGCGTCGACGCCGCTGGCTCGCGTCTGACGACGCTGGCCCGGTCCGCGCAGGTCGCGAAACAGACCGCGGGCTACCTCGTCGACCAGCTTGAGGAGGAGGCGGGCTCGGGCTCAACGCTCCTGTCGAGCAACAGCGTGACCACTCGCGGTCGGCGCGCGCATAGCAGCCCGGGCACACGGTTACGCAGTCACTCCTCGCTCCGTCCGCGCACACGGTTACGCAGTCACTCCTCGCTCCGTCCGCGCACAGGCCGTCGGACGTGAACCACGAAGAGCCGTGCAGCCGCGCGTAGACCTCGACGCCACTATTGCCCATCGACCGCAGGACTGGCTCGGGGAGCTCGCCGCCGTAGATGAAGGGTTGGACGAACTCCCCCAGCGCCCCCTGTCTGCGGGATGCGAAGGGTCGTCGGCCAGCAGGACGTTCGCTGACGAGGTGGGCGGCTGCTCCAGGCGCCGGTGCACCCCGCGACAAGGGCCGGCACAGAGGCAAACGAGTTGGACAGGGTCAGCGACACCACGCCCGTTGGCAAGGCCAGCGGTCCGCCGTAGGAGTGCGCGAAGAGGTGCAGTCGATCCAGCCTGAGGCCGAATGCGCAACGACTCGGTCCTCGGTGAATAGCGGCAGGTCGTAGTCAGTGGGACGGGCGGCGCGATCGGAACAGCCGCAGCCGTCCTGGTCGTAGAGACGACCCAAAGCCGTGGCTGCCGTGCTGGTCGAATAGGAGGCTATCGGGCCAGCAGGCCGTGGACCCAGGTCCGCTCCAGCAGGGCTGCGAACTGGTCGGGAGTCCACGCGCCGTGGAGGACCATCCGTTCGTAGAGGCCGGGGTCGAGAAGGCCCCAGACGAGGTCAATGGCATGCGCCAGGTCGAGGTCAGAGCGCAGGGTCCCGATCCGTTCGAGATGCCGCACGAACATCTCAGCCCCGAATCGGGCGTCGGTAACGGCCTTCTCGTGAAGAGCTGCCGCGTCGGCATCGGTGTCGGCCGCTGCCCGCAGGACGAGCATCATCGGCACCGACCGGGCCGCCACCACGGTCACATGCGAGGCCCAGAGCCGGATAGCCACCCGGGGCCGCCTCTCAGCAGCGATGGCCCGGATCTCGGGCCGCTCAGCCATCGCGACGCGCTCGTCGTCACCGACGAGCGACCAGTCGTAGGCCAGTTTGAGGAGGGCGACTTTGCCTCCCACCGCGGTGAAAACGGTGCGCCGGGCCACCCCAGCACGTTCGGCCACCGCGTCGATCGTCGTCGCGGCATACCCATTGCTGAGGAACAGCTCGGCTGCCGCCTCGACGCACCGTCGGATCGTGAGCCGACGGGTCTCTTCACGGACTGACGATCGATACTCACGCACGGAAGGGTAGGCCTGCACGGGAACATCCTCAGCAAAGCACTTGTGGACCTGGACAGGTTAGGTGCACTCTGGATGCACTTATTACACCCTAAGTGTATCTAGGGGGCGACATGGCTGCGACCCGCGAGGTACTGATTGTCGGCGGCGGTCCGACGGGAGTCGTCCTGGGGATGTTGCTCGGTGACTTCGGCATCGATGTCCTGGTCGTGGACAAGCGACCCAGGATCTCCCCCTTGCCGCGAGCACGGGGAATCCATGCCCGCGCGGCCGAGATCCTGCGCCAGCTCGGCATTGCGGACGACATGGTCGCCGCCGCGCTACCAGTGCGTCCCGCACTGGAGGTGCGCGGTCCCTTGACGGAGCCTCCCGTCGCCGTCGTCCCCACGGGAGGTGAGGGGTTCGTCGAGGTTAGCCCGAGCGAGGGAATCGCCATCGCTCAGGACAGGTTCGAGTCCGTCCTGCGCCAGCACCTGACCCGGCGATCCACGGTGGAACTCCGCCCGGGGGTGGGAGCCACCGAGCTCAGCCTCGAGGAAGGCGGGAGCGGCGCCGTGGTCACCCTCACCGAGACGGCCAGCGGTCGCACAAGCACGGTGCGTGCCGAGTACGTCGTCGGCGCGGACGGCTGGCGCAGCGATATCCGTCGAGGGCTCGGCGTGCCTTTCCTCGGCGAGGAGCACCTGGCGAGGTTGAGGGGAGTCTTCTTCCGGGCCGACCTCCGCCCTTGGCTCGGCGATCCGCCGCCGGCGTTCATCCAGCTGACACATGTCCCCGGCATCCTGCTCTCCACGCATCCCGACCACCGGTGGGCGACGATGCGCCTCACCGGCCCCGACGGCGCCGGCCCCAAGGTACCCGAGGCGCTCATCCGTGAGCATCTCGGTGTCGACGTGCCCGTCGAGGTGCTCGGTGACACAACCTTCTCGGTCGGGGTGCAGTGGGCCGAGACCCTCCAGCGCGGGCGCGTCCTGCTCGCCGGCGACGCGGCGCACCGGGTCACCCCGCAAGGAGCCGGCGGGATCAGCGTCGCCATGGCCGACGCCCACAACCTCGCCTGGAAGCTCGCCGCCTTCTTGCGCGGGTGGGGCAGCCCGGCTCTTCTCGCCTCGTATGCCGTGGAGCGCGGACCGGTGACGCGCCAGATCTGCGCGGCGAACAAGGAGATGTGGCTGGCCATGCAACAGTCGACGGACGGGCCACCGCGGATTGACCTGCGCGTCCTCGACATGGGCTACCGCTACGCCTCGCCCGTCGTCACGGGCGGTTCGGCACGGCCCCTGGACGTGACGGCCACCTACGAGCAGACCGCGGCCCCGGGTGCGCGGGCTCCGCACGTCTGGCTCGACGACGCTCACACCCGCTCGACGATCGACGCTTTCGGGACGTCGATGGTCCTGCTGGCGGCGCCGAACACCAGCTGGCTGTCGGCTCTCCCCGAGGCGGCGGCAGGGACCGGCATCCCCGTTGAAGCCCTGGCCGCCGAACGCGACGACGTGCGAGCGGCCTATCGCCTCCACGACGGGGATGCCGTCCTCGTCCGGCCCGACGGGCACATCGCCTGGCGCAGCCACGCCCGCCCCTCGCTGAGCGGGGTCCTGCGGCAGGCGCTCCTGACCGCCACCGGTCGGTGACGGACCAACTCGCGCTCAGCGCGAGCGCGCGTGGTGCCGGCGGAGTCGCGCCCGGGGGTTGCTGGACGAGGTGGGTGCGGCATACGGGTCGGTGAGCTCGCGCAGGGCCAGGAGGGCTTCCCTCAACTGGGTAGTCCCTCGAGGTCCGAGGCGCTCGGCCCACTCGGCCTCGACCGCGGCCTGGACCGGAACTGCGACGGCGATCACCTCGAGCCCCTTGGCCGTGATCCGCACCAGTCGAGCCCGGGCATCGACCGGGTCCGGGGTGCGCTCGAGGTAGCCCTGCTCCTCGAGCTGGTCGACGAGATAGCCCGCCGTCTGTTTCGTGACCTGCGCGGACCGGGCCAGCCTCGTCAGACGCGAGCCACCGGCATCGACGCGCGCGAAGACGCGGGCCTGAGCCAACGTGATCGGATGTCCCGCGGCGTGGACGGCGGCGAGCACCCGGTCCTCCAGGTGCCGGTAGGGCAGGAAAAGCAGGACCCCCAGGCTCGGCTGGTCCGGCACGACAACTCCCTTGCCAGTCACCATCAAGAGGAACACACTAGTAAGAACTTCTTACCATCTCGGAGGTAGGACATGGACGAGACACGCTGGCAGGACGTCGAGCGCGAGCGGCTGAGCCTGGCCGACACGCTCGAGTCCCTGACGCCGCCACAATGGGAGAGCCCGTCGCTGTGCGCACGCTGGCGCGTGCGAGACGTCGCCGCCCATGTGGCCATGAGCCCGGTCCCCGAACCCAGCATGTCCACACTCGTCGCCTCGCTCGTCCGCGCTCGAGGACGTCTGTGGGACGCCGCCGCCGAGATCGCGATCGACTACGCGCGCCGTCCCCCTGCCGAGATCAGCCACACCCTGCGGGAGGTGGCCAACTCTCGGGCCATGCCCCGGATCACCAACCCCGAGAACCTCCTGATGGACCTCCTCGTCCACGGTCAGGACATCGCCGTTCCCCTCGGTATCGACAGACCCATGCCCACCGAAGCCGCCGTCGCCGGGTTCGAACGGGTCTGGGCCATGGGTTGGCCGTTTCACGCACGACGCCGGATGCGTGGTGTGCGCCTGCTGTCCACCGACGGCCCGGTGGACGTCGGTGTCCGCGACGGTCTGGTCGTCCAAGGACGGCTGGCCGACCTGCTGCTCCTCGTCACCGGGCGCACGGATGCCGCGTTGGGTCGGCTCGCCGGCGAGGGCGTGGAGACCCTGCGCTCGCGCCTGGCCGCGGCCCGCGGTCGCCGGTGAGGCACGGAAAGCGGTGTCCGCCCCGCGACATCGAGTTCATCATGGGCCGATGAGGATCACGCTGGCCGCCGTCCCGGCATACGGGCATGTGCTGCCGCTCGTGCCGCTGGCGCTGGCCGCGGCGCGCGCCGGCCACGAGGTGACCTTCGCTGCGAGTGACGAGTTCAGCGGACGGCTGCCCGTCGACATGATCGAGAATGTCCCTCGGGGGATGGCCTTGCACGACGCCGAGCAGGAGGCGCTCGGGGAGATCGCGACCCGAGTGACCCGATGGCGTGGCCGACGGCGATGTTCGGGATCGTCATGCCGCGGCACATCCGTCATCGGCTGGTGGCGCACCGGACGGCATACGGTCGACCCGACCTCGTGATCTATGAGGGTTCGAACGTCGGGGCGAGCGCCGCGGCGGCCGAGGTCGGCGCCCGGTCGGTGCCCTTCACCGTCTCCCTGGCGCCGCCCGAGTTCTTCCTCGAGCACCTGGCATCCGTCACGGAGGTGGACCTAACTGGGCCACTCATCGACCCGACTCCCGGCTTGTAGCGACTGCCGGACCCGTAAGCATCCCGCGCATCCCGATCCGCTCGGTCGCGTGGTCCGACGGGGCCAGGCTCGGGCCGCGTGGCCTCGGCGTGGCGGGCCGACCCGGCCCGCGGGCCTACCTCACGCTCGGGACGGTCGCCTTCGGCGCGGTCGACACGCTGCGCCGCTCGCTCCCGGAGTCCGCCGAGGTCTGCGGGCAGGTCCTCGTGGCGGCTGGCCCCAAGGCCGACCTCTCCGCCCTCGGCACGCTCCCCGACAACGTCCGTGTCGAGCGCTCCGTCCACCAGCCCAGCGTGCTCGACGACGTCCATGTCGCGATCCAACACGGCGGCACCGGCACCCTGCTCGCCTGCCTCGCCGTCGGGGTGCCCCAGGTCGTCACGCCCCAGGGTGGACACCAATTCATGAATGCCGACCAGCTCGCGCGCCTCGACCTCGGGGTCGTCGTGCACAACGACGCGCCGGCCGGGTCTGTCGCCGCGGCCGTGCGTCGAGCCCTCTCCAACGAGCCCCTGCACGCCCGGGTCGCCGCTATCTGTGCGGAGATCGCCGGCATGCCGTCCCCGGACGACGTGATCGAAACGCTGACGCACCGATGAAGAGTGCCGAGCCCCGACAACCGCCATGCCTCTCCTTATCGTCCGCCAAGCGACAGGAGGGCGAGCGGGAGTAACCGATCTGGAGGCGACGCCGCCCGCGCCAGCGCGCCTCAGCCGGCGAGCACGATTCGCATCCGCTCGAGGGTGAGGGTCATGCCAGCGCGGATCTCCTCGCGACGGACGGCGATGATCACCTCGGCAAACGGCCGGCCGTATGCCGATTCCTCCGTCGTCGAGTTCCTCTGCGCGCAAGCGCAGGCCGCTGAGTCCGTCGGGAAGGTGTTGGAACTCCTGCCGGACCAGGCAACCCTCATTGGTGGGGGTGATGAGGTAGGACCAGCGGGTGGCTGGCGTTGCGTCGAAGCGGTCGCCGACCGTGTAGGCGAAGAGGCGTGCAGGGTCGTAGGCGACCACATCACAGGGCCGGATCCACTCGCGCGGCACGCCGTTCTCGACGCGCCGGTTGCGCCCTCCGAAACGTCCTCCGAGGGCACGAGCCGGAAATCCGTCCACCCACCCGACCAGATCCACGTGCGACCGCTGGCCGACGGAGGTTCCGGCAGGGCACAATGGCGAGGGCAGAGCATACGGCGCTCGCTGCCGCTGCGGCACAGGTGGATCCGACGACGGAGGTTGACGTATGGCTCTCGACATTCCCTTCTACACCGCTGAGGCTCAGGGGCCCTACGACCTGGTCTCGATCGGCCGCTTCGAGTTGGAGGAGGGCGGGGTGATCCCCGACCTGCAACTCGCGGTCGCCACCTTCGGGACCCTCGCCGAGGACAAGAACAACGCGATCCTTATTCCGACGTGGTTCTCGGGCACGCACGCGACGTGGGCGCAGGCCTACATCGGGCCGGGGCGAGCCCTGGACCCCGAACGCTATTTCATCGTCGTCGTCAATCAGATCGGCAACGGGCTCTCGACCTCCCCACACAACGCCGACGACCCGAGCATCGCGATGTCGAAGTTCCCGCACGTGCGGATCGGCGACGACGTGCGCGCCCAGGAGCAGCTGCTGCGTGAACACTTCGGCATCGAGCGCCTTGCCCTCGTCGTGGGCGGGTCGATGGGCGCGCAGCAGACGTGGGAATGGGCAGTTCGCTTCCCCGACAAGGTGGTTCGTGCCGCCCCGATCGCGGGTACCGCGCAGAACACGCCGCACGACTTCCTCTTCACCCGCACCCTGCTCGACGCGATCACCAGCGACCCCGGCTTCAACGGTGGGGAGTATGCCGCGCCCACCGACGTCATCGCCGGCCTGCACCGGCATGCCGACATCTGGGCGACCATGGGTCTGACGACGGACTTTTGGAAGACCGAGTTCTGGCGCGGCATACCGCCGCTGGTCGAGGGAATGCAGTTCGAGACCTACGACGATTTCCAGAACGGCTTTGTGCGGCTGCTCTTCGGGTTGATGGACCCCAACGCCCTGCTCACCATGGGCTGGAAGTGGCAACGCGGCGACGTCGCCCGCAACGCCGATGGCGACCTCGCAGCGGCGCTCGGCCGGATCACCGCGCGCATGTTCGTCATGCCGATCGAGCAGGACATGTTCTTCCCGCCGCGCGATTGTGCCGCCGAGCAGAAGCTGACACCGGGCAGCGAACTGCGGGTGCTGCACTCGATCGCCGGGCACTTCGGGCTGTTCGGCTTCGAGCAGTCCTATCTGGATGAGGTCGACGCGAATCTGGGCGAGTTGCTCGCGACCACCTGACCTCCGCCACGGGCGGGCCGTCGGACCTGCGGTCGCCGGTTGCTCAGGCTTGGCGCATCGCCAGCGGGTGCGCTTGCGGGCTGGTCCCGTAGCGGACGCGAAAATGCTTGCGCAGCAAGTCAGCACTCGCGAATCCCGCGGCGTGGGCGACCGCTTCGACCGAAAGACCGGTGCTTTCCAGGAGTTCCTGCGCGCAGGTGAGCCGGGCCGCGACGAGCCAGGTGATGGGCGACTGCCCGGTCTCGATGGCGAAACGCCTCGCCAAGGTTCGCGCCGACAGGCCGGCCTCGCTGGCCATCGCGGCGAGGGAACAGTCCCGCGCAGGAGTGGCGAGCACGGCGGCCTGCAGCCGCTCAAGATCGCCCGGACGCGCCGATCGCACGGTCGGGACGACCTGTGCTTGCGTGCCCCGGCGGGGCGTTACATGGACCGGGCGATCCCTGCGGCCGCCAACGCGCGCCGGCGACGGACGAGTTCGATGAGTAGGTCGCTATCGGCGGAAACGCCGGCCGAGGTCCAGACGGCGCCGGCTCCGGCATAGAGGACATTGGGGACCACGCGAGCCCGCGGATGTCGCTCGGCGAGACGATCGCACCAACGCCAATGCGTTGTGCACGGCAGTCCGTCGAGCAGCCCGGCGGCGCCGAGGACGAATGCGCCCGTCCATAGGCTCGCTACCGAACTGCCGCTGCCGGCCGCCGCCCGCACCGCACCGCCGCGACGATCAGATGGTCCACGGCAGCCAGGGGCTCCCGCCGGCCCGGTATGACCAGGAGGTCGGATTCTGTGGCCGCAGCGAGCGAACGGTCTCGCCGGATGAGCATGCCGCCGAGGTCCACAACCTCCGTGGTGGCCGCGACCGCCACGCTCATCTCTGGGACCCCGATGGCGGATCGGTGTTCGAAGACCTCCAGCGCGGTGGCGATGTCGTAGGCCCGGCTGCCCCGGTCGACGATAACGGTCACGCGTGTGGCGAGATCTTATCGTTCACTGTCTTTCCCGCCACTGGTTGTCAAGCTTGGCCACAGGTCGAATGAGTGCATGAACACCGCACTCATCGTGATCGACCTTCAGCTCGGCTTCGCCGAATCCTCTTGGGGAGCAACCAATCCCGGCACCCGCTGCCGCGAAAACTGCCTGGCTCTCATCGGCGCCTTCCATGCCTCCGGACGGCCGGTCGTCATCGTCCGGCACGACAGCACCAAGCTCGGCAGTCCGCTGGGCCCGACCCATCCGGGCAACGCCCTCGACCCGGGCGTCCACCCCGACGAGGCGTGCCTGCTCGTCACCAAGACCGTCAACTCCGCCTTCTGCGGCACACCCGACCTCGATACCTGGCTGCGCGACCAGCGCATCACCACAATCGTCGTCTGCGGCATCCAGACGAATATGTGCGTCGAGACCACGGCCAGGATGGGCGGCAACCTCGGCTACGAGGTCATCGTCCCCATCGACGCGACGCGCACCTTCGACCTGACCGGCCCGACCATCGCTGGCACGACCTGGTCCTTGACCGCCGACGAACTGCTCCGCGCGTGCGCCGTCTCCCTGCACGGCGGCGGCTTCGCAACGGTCACGACCACCGCGGACGTCCTCGACCGCCTCTCCAGCGGGGAGCGGCCGCCGGTCTGGACCACAGGGCATACGGCAAGCACCGACGTGCCCGTCGAAACCCATTGGGAGACCTACGTATCCATGCTCTCGGGCGACCTCGTCCTGCCCGGCGGCGATCGTTTCGAGCCCGAGGGCCCGCTCGCCGTCGGGACGCGGATCGCGGTCACGCCAGCCGTCCAGGAGACCATCTCGTCCGAGATCACGGTCTTCGACGCCCCACACTTGTGCACCGACCGGACCCGTTTCGGCGGTGTCGTGCTCGACTTCACCCACACCTTCGAGCGGGACGGCGCAGGCACGCGCATCGTGCACCTTCTGAAGATCACCGGCGACGGCGGCGCCGAAATCGGCCCGCAGATCAGCGCCGACTTCCCGGACCAGATGGAGCAGTTGATCCGCGCCGCCAAGCGCCGCTCAACCGCCGCTTCCGCCGACTGATGCCGTCGCCGGAACGGCCGGCCACCCCGTCACGGACCACGCCCGCGCCATCCCCGCGAGACGCGCACAATATCCGCCGTGCCGTATGACCGCCCAACCCCCCGGCCCTCCTCGCCACCATCGCCCTGATCCTTGGCGGCATCGGAATCGGCATCACCGAGTTCGTGACGATGGGGCTGCTCCCCCAAATAGCCCAGGGCCTGCACGCCAGCATCCCCCAGGCCGGTCACGCAATCAGCGCGTATGCCGTGGGCGTCGTCGTCGGTGCGCCCGTCCTCGCCGCATGGGGCGCCCCGCGGCCGCGCCAGGGGCTCCTCCTTGGGCTCGCGCTCGCCATCGTCGTGGGCAATGCGTTGTCCGCGCTGGCACCGACCTACGAGACGCTTCTTGTTGCCCGGGTCATGGCGGGCCTGCCGCACGGGGCCTACTTCGGCGTCGCCTCGCTCGTCGCCATCGACCAGCTCGGCGACGACGCCCAGCGCCTCGTGCTGGCCCGCCCACCCCCGCCATGCGCGGCGGGCTGCTGCCAGCAGGCCCCTGTCCGGATCATCCAGTCCCAGCTGCGTCGCGACGCTCATTTCCAAGTCCTTCCGCCATGTGGTCATGGCAGAAAGGTGGAGACCGGTTGTACCCGGATTCGTCCCGGGACGTGGCCCGACATGCGAGGAGCATCGGTGGGGACGTTCGTATAACCGCAGGTCAGAGCACCTCCCTAAAGAAGTCCGTCAGGTGCGTGGCGGAACAGCGGCAAGGTGGGGGGCGCCGCCGCCGGATTCAGCGACATGATCAGGGCAGCTTTGGACAAGCTCGATGCCCTGCAGAAGTGCGCCGAGAACCCAACCAACCCGGTGTTAGCCGGGAGCTGCACGAACAACGCGGTCGCCTTATTGATCTCACCCCGAAGGATCTTGAGCTGGTCGGGACCTTTTGCTGGGCGGCTGGGTCCTTGTCGTACTGCTGCCGGGTCAGTGGCGAGCACCCGCACAGGCCGCGGCGGCGCGGTGGTCCCCCCGGTCGCCAGCAGCAGCTCGGTCATCGACCGGCGGGCTGGGCGTCCTGGGCGGCTCGGCAACGGGCGGTGAGAACGGCGAGCTCGGCGAACAGGTCGTCGTCGACCCGGGTGAAGTTGAAGCATGACTTGCCCTGCATGCGCTTGCGCAGGGCCGGGCCGAGGTCGGCGAGCAGCCCCGGATCGCGATAGACGGGCATCAGGTGGTAGGCCACCTGCGCCTTCTTGCGCATCACCGCGCCGAAGAACTCCGCGGGATCCTGCGCCGTCTCCAGGTACAGCTGGTCCGCGTCGTCGCGCGTGGCGACCAGCCCCTCAGCGTGCTCGCGCAGCATCGCTGCAAGACGTTCAAAGACGGGGTCGAGATCGGGCATCGGCGCACCTTCCGTTCCGACAGCATTTGTCCAGCAGGCTTGCAATCGCTCAGGACTCCTCGCGGGCGAAGCTCACGAGACCGAGGGTGTTGCCCTCGGAGTCGGTGACGAAAGCCTGCCACTCGGTCGTGCCTGCAGGACCCAGAACATCGTCCTCGTGCCTGAAGATGGGGTGCGGCTCGCTGACGACCTCCACCCGGTCCCGCAACGCCTCGAGGCTCCTCCGGACGTCATCAACCTCGAGATAGAGCATCGACGACGGCGCAGTCGCGTCGAGAAGCAGCCGGGTTCCGTCCAAGTCGAAGAACACCAGCCCCGGTGGGTCGAAACGGCCAGTTGGCTCCGTGCCGAGCACGGCGCCGTAGAACGCGGCCGCGCGGTCGAGGTCGGTGGCCCGGAGTGCGACCTGGACGAGCTTCATCGCGACTACCTCTATCAGTATCACTAAGATGTGTTAGGCAACCTAACATGATGCGTGTGGACACGGAAGAGCTGACCGAGGCCGGCAGGCGGCTGAACTCCTTCGCCATCCACCTGCTGCGCGCGATGCGCCGGGTGGACGCCGAGTCGGGCGTGACGCCGGCGCGGCTGAGCGCCCTCTCGGTCCTGCACTTCGGCGGGCCGCGGACGCTTGGCCGGCTCGCCCGCGACGAGGACGTGACCAGCGCGACCATGTGCCGGCTCGTCGACGCGCTGTGCGAACTCGGACTGGCCGAGCGCGGCCCGCACCCTAACCACGGCGGCATGGTCCTGGTCGCGGCCACCGAGAAGGGCAACGCCTTGATGCGCGCAGCCGCTCAACGGCGCATCGACCTCATTGCGAGGGCTCTGCACGACCTACCCGCCAGTGAGCAACGCCTGGTGCTCCGGGCCACCGGCGCCCTCGGCGAGCTGGAGGAGCGCGTCCGGCAACGGGTGCGGCACCGCTAGGACGCACGCCCTGGAGCCGCCCGGCTCCCACCCTCGACAGCCCTCCGGCGCACGCAGTGTCGAGGGCACCAGCCCGCTCCGATCTCCCACAGTCCCCACCGCGGCTGGTGTCCTCCGGGTGTGGACACCACCTGCAGCGTGCGACATGGACTTCCCCCAAGATCGTGGAGGGTTCCGTTATGCCGCCTCCGGACGGAGCGCGGGGGTGGTTGTCGCGAAGGCGACCGGTGACATCATCGCAGCCGAGCTGTGACGACGCTTGGTGTTGTAGAACCCGTAGCACCAATCGGCCACGACGGCCTGGGCGTGGTGGGGGTCGGTGAACTCATGCCGGGACAGGACCTCCCACTCCAGAGTGGAGAAGAACGCTTCGGCGGGGCCGTTGTCGAAACATTAACCGGCTAATCGCAGCGGATTTCTTTCCGGTTCGGCCCTTTTCGTTGTTTGCCTCACATGGCGGTCGGGTGTGTCGCGGTGTCGTCGATCAGGGCGGT
>NZ_BAAAPN010000015.1:0-96493 GCF_039531165.1 Nostocoides vanveenii
GCTTTGGCCACCCGCTACGACAAACTCGCCGTCCGATACGACGCAATAACCCACGTCGTCAGCATCAGCCGCTGGCTCAAACGACTTTCGTAACACGGCCTAGCAGGGTTTAGGGACTGGGGTCGGGCACTTAGGGCAGGACGGACACCAGGGTCCGGCCCACCGTCGCGCTCCCGTCGGACCACGTGACGGTGCCGAGGTGGCGCACGCCGGGGGTCAGGCCCGTCCAGTTGAGCGTGACCAGCGCGGGCACACCGGTGGTGACGGATTGCGTCGCGGGCGTCGCCGTGAGATTCCCGGTGGCGCTCGAGCCGACCGCGAAGCTGTTCAGCTTGATGTCAATGGTGTCGCTCGCACCGGCGAAGTAGTCCAGCGTGACGACATACGTCCCGCCGAGGTCGGCGCCGGTGAGGGTGACCGATTCCTCGGACGACCCGCCACCGGACGAGCCGACCAGCACACCGCCCCTGGTGACACTGATGTCAAGGTCGGTTCCGGCCGGGTAGTCGGCGTCATAGGTCGCGAAACGGAGCACCTTCGTGCCCGCCGGGACCACGACGGACGCCGTGGTGTTCGTCGGCTTCGGCGTCGTCACGGTTGCGACCTGGGCCGGCACCAGGCCCGCGACCGCTGCCGTCAGCGTGCCCGTATACCCCGGCGTGACCGTGACGGCGGAAGTGCCCGAGGCACCCGCAACCGCGATCTCGGACGGGGCAGCCGCAGCGACCGGGTTGAGGGCGATCGAACTGCGCACCGAGTGCCCGCGCTTGTCGGTCCAGGTCAACGACCCGAATGCCCAAGCACCGAGCGGCGCCGTCGTCCGGGTGATCGTGACCTTGAAAGTGCGCGACTGCAGCGGCGGAACCGTGAGCTTGTCGACATTGACCGACCCGGTGAAGCCGGCCGGCAGCACCAGCGTGGGCTTGTACTGCGAGGCCTGGTCGACCGAGGTGTTGGTGACCGTTCGCGAGATGGTCTGGCTTCCGGCCAGCCCGGCGATGGCGATGCTCGGGTAGTTCAGGTCGCTCGGGTCCATCCCGCCATACCTCTGGCAGAACGCGGGCGATGTTGTCACCTGCTGGAACTGACCGATGCCGCAGCCATACCGGAACCAGTCGACGGCCGAGTTGGAGTAGACGAGGCCGGGGTCGAAGGACTTCGGTGGGACGACGTGCCCATTGCCATAGTCGAGCGGAGTCGCATCGTGACCGGTGCGCTGGATCGGCAGCCCGCGGTTGTCGAGAGTCGTGGCCGTCGTCATCAGTGCCGACTTGATCCACATCGGCGACCACTGCGGGTGCGCCTGCTTCAGGAGGGCGGCCAGGCCGGCGACGTGCGGCGCCGACATGGAGGTTCCCGAGAGCGAGTTGAAGTCGTTGTGCCCAGCATCACCGGCCGGCGAGACAGCGGCGATGACATCGACACCAGGCGCGGTCACGTCCGGCTTGAGCAGGTCACCGCCACCGGCGAGCGCAGGCCCGTATGACGAGAAGCCCGCCATCTCCGGCGCGCGGGCCGGCGCGGGGTCGCGTGGCCCGATCGTGGCGGTCGCTGCAGCGCCGGCCGAAGCGGCATACGCGCGGATCGCGGCACCGTTCACCGCGTTGACGTGACTGGTCGGGACCGCGTGGAAGTCAGCGTTGAGCGACTGCGCGGCCGAGGTGTTCGCGAGGACCATGCCCACACCCCCGGCCTCCTTGACCGCCGCACTCTTGTCCACCCGCGCGGTCGTGCCGCGCAGGCAGATAACGATCTTGCCGGCGATCTTGGCCGGGTCCAGGACGGCGACCCCGCCATTGTTGGCCGCCGAGTAGCACAGGGCCACCTTGGTCGGGTCGGCGCCGGGCAGGCCGACGGTCGAGGAGTCGACGAGCGGCGCCGGGCCAACTCCGGTCGGGCTGACGCCCACGCCGGCATACGTTTGGCCGTTGCCGAGGGTGACGGTGTTGGAGACGCCACGGTCGTGGGTGCTCGCGGCGACCGTCATCGTCCAGGGCGCGTTGTGCGCGACGCTGGAGACACCGATGGTGTCTCCGCTGTTGCCCGCGCTCGCCGAGACGAATACGCCGGCGTCCGCGGCACCGAGGAAGGCAATCTCGTCAGCCCCGACGACAGATTGCGACGACCCCGAGACCGAGTAGTTGATGACGTCCACACCGTCGGCGACGGCGTCGTTGATCGCCTTGACGATCGACTCGGTGGTGCCGCTTGCGCGGCCGTCGGGGGTGGCCCACAAGACCTTGTAGGCCGCCAGGCGCGCGGCCGGCGCCATGCCGGAGATCGAGCCGACGGAGCCGCCGTTGATCGTGGCCGGCACCCCATTGTTGCCGCCGGCGGTGCTGGCGGTGTGGGTCCCGTGTCCGTTGTAGTCGCGCGGCGAGAGGAACTCGAAGCTCTCGACCTTGTTGCCCTTGGTGTAGTAGCGCGCACCGATGAGCTTGTTGTTGCAGGTGACCGGGCTGGTTTCGCCGGCGTCGCAGACGCCGTGCCACTTGGCGTCGATGACGGCCTGGTCCGGCCGCGGCGACGGCAACGCCGCGAAAGACGCGCTGTCGGACCAGATGCCGGAGTCGAGAACGCCGATGATGACGCCCTCGCCCGCCTTGCTCGCGCCGCCGAACTGTGTCGCCCAGGCCCCCGTGGATCCCGTCAGGCCGAGGAAGTCGGGTGTCGTGGTGGTCTCGGCGTAGCGGAGCTCGTCCTTCCATACGTGCGCGACACCCGGGGCCTTGGCGATGCGCGCTGCTTCGGCGTCGGTAAGGCTGGCGCTGAAGCCATTGAAGGCGACGGTGTAGTCGACACGCTTGGCCCCATCCGCGCCGATGGAGCGCAGGGCGGCATCGTGGCCGGCGATCAGGTGACGCGCATACGCGCGGGCATTGGCCGAACGGACATCGACCTTGGCGCGCCCGTTCGGCTTGGTGCGCGAATAGCCCGGATCGCTCCCGTCATAGCTGGCGAGCGGTGCGGGTGCGGTCATGACCAGATAGACGCTCTTTGCGGCGGCCGGTGCGGCTTGCGAGGCGGTGGTTGTCGCAGCCATGGCCAGGGGCAAGACGCTGAGCGCCGCCACCGCTGTCCAGGCTCGACGGTGAGCCGAAATCTTCACGCGGGTTGTTCCTTCCGAATCCAACGACGCGCAAAACAGCGCGCCGTGGCTGACGGTAGTGCGCGGACGCGGACAGCGCGACAGCAGCGTGCCTGCGCTCCTGGCTGCGAGAGCGGCTATCGGGTGGCCGGTGTGCGCGTGCCCTACCCCCGGGGGGCGGCGAAGTCGCTCAGGCGCGCCGCGCCGGGCGTCAGGTCGGACCAGGCACCGGCATACGTCAAGACGGCAACGCCGCCGGTCGGGAAGCCCGCGCCAAGCGCCTCGTGCGCCTTGCGCGACCCGTCGCCGTCGGCCAGCAAGCTCGCCAGTGCCGGAATGCCCGGGGCGTGCCCGATGACCAGCACGACGTTCGCGTCGTGGTCGGCCTCGCGGATGACGTCGAGGAGGGAGGTCGGGCCGGCGTTGTAGAGGCGGGTGTCAAAGCGGACATCGGCCTCGGGGCAGCCGCCCGCCCACACGCCCGCGGCCGTCTGGCGGGTGCGCTCCGCCGTCGAACACAGGACCTCGTCGATGCCGATCGAGTGCTGCCGAAGCCACGCCCCGACCGCCTCGGCGTCCCGCTTGCCCTGATGGGACAGATCGCGCTCGTGATCGCCCTCGGGATCGTGCGACGCCGCCGCCGCATGCCGCATGAGGATGAGGATCCGGTCCATGGCCGCGGTGGTCATGGTCCTAGCATGCTCCTTCGCAGGCCGCCCCGACCGGTGACCGGTCGCACAGAGGGAAGACGCATGCCGTAGTTGGTACTTTCTATGCTCTGGTGATCGCCGGGCATCGGAGCCCGTCGACCCCGCGCCGCTCCCGGTGCAGACGAGAACGAGGTAGTCCCCCTATGTCCAATGCCGTTGACGACATCCTGAACAGCCTGGACCTGAACCAGTTGGCCGACATGGTGGGCGCCGACCCCGGCGACGTCGAGCAGGCGGCCGCCGCTGCGCTGCCGGCCCTCTTCGGTGGTCTCTCGGCCAATGCGCAGGACCCGGGCGGCGCCTCATCGCTGCTCGAGGCCCTCGGTCAGCACGACGGATCGCTACTCGATGGCGGGGTCGATGTCTCGCAGATCGATGTGAACGACGGCCAGGCGATCGCCGGGCACATCTTCGGCGACAACACCGACGCCGTCTACAACCAGCTCGGTCAGTATGGCGCGGCCGGCGGCCTCGGCAGCAGCCTCTTCCGCCGCCTTCTGCCGATCCTGGCACCGATCGTCTTGTCCTATGTGATGAAGCAGATGACCCAGCGCACCGGCGGCGGTGCCTCTTCCGGCTCCGGCGGTGGCGGCGGTCTCGGCGACATCCTGGGCTCGATTCTCGGCGGGGGCTCGGCCCAGCAGGCCCCCCAGGATTCGCAGCTCGACCCCGGTGCCCTGCCCCAGCAGACCAACACCACGCAGGCACCCTCCCCGACCGGGTCCGCCGGCAGCCTCGACGACATCCTCAAGGATGTCCTCGGCGGCGCGGCCTCCAGCACGAGCACCCGCACGCGCACCCAGGAGCAGCAGCCGTCGGGCGGGTCGATCATCGACATCCTCGGTTCAATCCTCGGCGGCGGTCGCCGCTGACCTCTCGGCTCACCGCCGACTGCATAGCGGGCGGCCACCCCCTTTTGGGCGGTGGCCGGCCGCCGTCGTTGCACGGGATTCGCCAATGCGCCACGCCGTCCACTTGCCTGGCGGTAGCGTGCGGGCCATCGGCCCAGCCAGCGCAGGAGTTCTGTTGTCGCACGCACCACTGTCCCCGCCGGCACGTGGCGTCCGCGCGCGCTGGCAGCGCCGCGCGACGGTGGGCGTAACGGCTCTGACCCTTGCCGTATGCAGTTCGGTCGGCTCCCCCTCGTCCGCCGACTCCGCGGGCCTGACGATTGCGCCTTCAGCGGTCGTCGGTGGTGGCTTCGTCAATGTCGTCGCCTATGCCCCTGACGGCTCGGGCGCACTGGCGGGGACCGATCTCGCAGGGACCGCCTGGTCGAGTGCCGGCGCCGGCCGGGTGGGCGATCGGTGGGTGATGTCCGGCGGCGACCTGGCCGCCGGATCGCGTGGCGCCGCCCTGCCGCGCCGCTTGGGCGTGGCTGCCATCGCCTGGCGAACCCCCGATCAGGTGTATGCCGTGACCGGCAAGGGCCCGGCCGACGCGCGACTGGTGGTCTCCGACGACCGGGGCGGGCACTGGCATACCGTCCCGACGCCGGCTTTCGGGGCGAGCGCGGGCGATCAGGTCGCCACCGGCGCGAACACCCACCCGCGCACCACTGGCCGGCTGGTTGCTGTCTCGCCTGATTCGACGTCGGTCTATGTCGGGACCTACACCGGCATTCTGCGCCACCGTCCCGACAGCGCGACCACGACCCAGGTGCTGCGCTTCGCGTCGGTCGGAGCAGGCAATGGTCAGGCCACATCGATGGCGTCGGTGGGGACGGGTCTGGCTGAGCGCGTCTATGCGCTGGTGCGTGATCCGGACGGGTCGGGCACCGATACGACGACCTCGACCGGCACGGATAACTGGCTGCTGGAGTTCGCGCCGGCGACGCCGAATCGCGTGACTCGCCTGCGGCCCGGCTGTCTGAGTGGGCAGGCCACGGCCCGGCCCGACGAACTCGTGGCGGTGAGCGAACGCGGCCTGCCCGCGCTCTACGTCAGCTGGGGCAGCCGGGGGTTATTCCGCTATGGACGCGACAGCCGGAATCAGTTGGGCTGGAAGCTGATCGCCAAGGCCGCGCGCACACCGAGCACGTGCGGCAGCGCGCCCGCACTCAGCGTCAGTGGCGCCAAGATCACGGCCTGGCCCGCGCTCGATGCGATCCCTGGGCCCGGCGACGGGACGACGATCGTGATCGCCGGCATTTCGAAGGGGTGCGGCACCGCAGCCATTGCCCCCTGCCAGGCCATCGCCCGCGTGACCGTGCCGCGCACCGGCGCGGCGCTCGTGACGCCGTTGCTGACGAGCGACGCCCAACTGTCGACGGTGCTGCCGGACGGGCGCCCGTGGTGGGTCGTCGCGCGGTCCGACGCCGACCCGTCGGCACCCGCGTGGGTCAAGCTGCGGGCGGCCGAGCCGGGCTACTCGGAGTGGGTGCCTGGCAGCCTCGCGATCGCCCCGGGCAGCACGCCCGATGCACTGACCATGCTGATGGCCGGACGCGCCGGGGTCTGGCGGGGCAGCACGGATCCGGGCGGCACGGCGACGTGGCAACCGGTGAGCGCCGGGTTGACCTCAACCTTCCCGGTGGCGGCTGCAGCGCGGGATGCCGAGCGGATCGTCGCCCTCGACCTCGACCGGCAGGTGCTGGTCTCGTCGGACGGGCTCGCCGAGCAGGCGCCCCACAACCACCGCCCCGCGACCTTCAGCGGGCAGGCGCAGGGTCCCACTGCCGTCGCTGTCGCTCCGGACGGACGGATCGGCGTCGGCTATGGCACGGGCGAGGTCTGGACCAATCCCGACGCCTGGTCCGAATCCGCGTCGGCAAACTGCTGGCGCAGCCTGGGCCGCCCGGCAGCTGGCGTCATCTCGGATCTCGCGGCGACCGATGACGCCGTCGTGGCGGCCGTCCCCGGGGTCGGGCTCTGGCGCCTGGACGCTCCGGTCGGCTGCGAAGCGGATACGGCGACGTGGAGCCTGGTTGCGAGCGAGGTGGTCGGCGCGCCCGGCACCAGCCCGATCGATCTGAGCGCCGGCCCAGGTGCCCTCTTCGCGTTCACCCAGGGCGAGGGACTGCATCGGTCCGTCGACGGGGGGCGGACCTTCAGCCGGGTCTGGGCGCCGCCGGAGGGGACGCCGGTGGCGAAATTCGTCGGCGAGGTCGCTCTCGACCCGGCCCGGGACCGCGTGTATGTCGCCGACCCGACGGGCGTGACCCGGATCGACCAGGCGTCGACGTGTCAGACCTGCCTCGGCATCGCGCTGACCGTTGCCGGCGCGCCGGGCTTCGACCCCGCTCAGGTTGCACCGGCACTCGCCGTCGACGATGCCGGACGGGTCGTCGTGGCGACCGTCGCGGCCGATGCGCTGGACGCGCCCCAGTCGTTCGTGCGGCTCTACCGCACGAACGACGCTGAGGCGACCGACCTGGCGGACGTGACTCCGTCGGCATACGCCGACTATGCGGCGACAACGCGCGGTCTGGTCCCGATCCCGGGCAGCGGGCGGATGCTGCTCGTCAGTGGCGGACAGGGACTGTCCGTCCTGACTGACCTCGGCACGGTCGGGACTCGGTCAGGCTGAGCTCCCCCACAAAGGGCCGGACTCAGGTGAGCTTGGCCAGGATGAGCGCACGCGCGGCAGCCGCGTCACCTTGGCCTTTGAGCTCCTTCATCACCTGGCCGATGAGCGCGCCGGCGGCCTGAACCTTGCCGTCGCGAACCTTTTGGGCCACATCGGGATTGGCCGCGATCACCGCGTCGACGGCGGCTTCCAGCGCGCCGGAGTCCTGCACCAACTCCAAGCCGCGCGCATCGGCGACCGCCGCCGGTCTGCCCTCGCCGGCGAGCACGCCATCCCAGACCTGACGGGCCATCGCGTCGTTGAGGCGGCCGCCGGAGACCAGGCTCTCCAACTCGGCGACGTGGGCCGGCCCGACACCCAGGGACTCGGCATAGGTCACGACATCGCTGCCGTCGGCGTTGGCGCGGCGCGCGATCTCGCCGGACCACCACTTGCGGGCTCCGGACGCGCTGGCCCCCGCGGCGACGGTCTTACCGATCAGATCCACCAGGCCGGCATTGACGACATCGCGCATCTCTAGGTCCGAGTAGCCCCACTCCCCCTGCAGCCGCTTGCGGCGCTGCCCCGGCGGCTCGGGCAGGGCCGCGCGAAGCTCCTCGACCCATTCCCGGCTCGGGGCGATCGGCACCAGGTCGGGCTCGGGGAAATAGCGGTAGTCCTCGGCGTCCGACTTCTCGCGGCCGGAGGTCGTGATGCCGGTGTCCTCATGCCAGTGCCGCGTCTCCTGCACCACGCGGCCGCCGCTGGAAAGGATCGCCGCGTGGCGCGTCATCTCATAGCGCACCGCACGCTCGACCGAGCGCAGCGAGTTGACATTCTTGGTCTCCGAGCGGGTGCCGAAAGCGTCGGATCCCTTGGGGGACAAGGACAAATTCACGTCACAGCGCATCGAGCCCTGCTCCATGCGGACGTCCGACACACCGAGCGCCTTGAGCAGGTCGCGCAGCGTTGCGACATACGCCCTGGCGATCTCCGGCGCCCGCTCCCCGGCTCCGACCATCGGCTTCGTGACGATCTCGATGAGCGGGATGCCGGCGCGGTTGTAGTCGACGAGCGAGTGCGTCGCCCCGTGGATGCGACCCGTCGCGCCGCCTACGTGTGTCGACTTGCCGGTGTCCTCCTCCATGTGCGCGCGCTCGATCTCGACGCGATAGACGGTGCCGTCGTCGAGTTCGACGTCGAGGTATCCCCCGAAGCAGATCGGCTCGTCATACTGACTGGTCTGGAAGTTCTTCGGCATGTCCGGATAGAAGTAGTTCTTCCGGGCGAAGCGGCACCACGTCGCGATCTCGCAATTGAGCGCCAGACCGATCCGGATCGCCGACTCCACGCCGATCTCGTTGACCACCGGCAACGCACCGGGCAGCCCGAGACAGACCGGGCAAACCTGGGTGTTCGGCTCCGCGCCAAAGGTCGTCGTGCATCCGCAGAACATCTTGGTCGTGGTGCCGAGTTCGACGTGCACCTCCAGCCCCATCACCGGGTCGTATGCCGCATTGGTCGCCGCCCAGGTCAGCACCGGTTCGGCCGTGGTCGCCTGCGCCATGACTCAGGCCTCCTTCGTCGATATGGCCTGCAGCGCAGGCGCTTTGGCGAGCAGTGGGCCGCCCCACGCGGCCGTGAGCCGGGCTTCGAGGGCCGCGCCAACGGCATACAGGCGTTCGTCGCGCGTGGCTGGCGCGAGGATCTGGAAGCCCGCCGGGAGACCGTCCTCGTCGGCCAGGCCGCTGGGCAGCGAGAGGCCGGGAACACCCGCGAGATTCGCCGGGATCGTCGCGATGTCCTGCATGTACATCGACAGCGGATCGGCGAGCTTGGCACCGAGGGGGAAGGCCGTCGTCGGCGAGGTCGGCGAGACCAGCACATCGGCCCGTTCGAAGGCGGCGGCGAAGTCATCCGCGATCAGCCGGCGCACCTTCTGGGCCGATCCGTAGTAGGCGTCGTAGTAGCCGCTGGAGAGGGCATAGGTCCCCAGGATGATCCGTCGCTTCACCTCGTCGCCGAAGCCGGCGGCGCGGGTCGCGGCCATCACCTGCTCGGCGGAGGGGTCGTCGATGCCCTCCGGCAGGACGCGCAGGCCATAGCGCATGGCGTCGAACTTGGCCAGATTGCTCGAGACCTCCGACGGCATGACGAGGTAGTAGGCGGCGAGCGCGTGGGTGAAGCTCGGGCAGGACACCTCGACCACTTCGGCGCCGGCGTCGATGAGGTGCTGGACCGCCTCGTCGAAGCGGCGCTGGACGCCCGGCTGGTAGCCCTCGCCGGTCAATTCGCGCACGATACCGATCCGCATTCCGCTCACGTCGGCGCGGCGAGCCGCCTGAACGACGGGCGGGACGGGGGCGTCGATGGAGGTGGAGTCCATCGGGTCGTGGCCGGCGATGACCTCGTGCAGCAGCGCCGCGTCGAGCACCGTGCGGGTGCACGGGCCGGCCTGGTCGAGCGAGGAGGCCATGGCGATCAGGCCGTAGCGGCTGACGCCGCCATAGGTCGGTTTGGTGCCCACGGTGCCCGTGACGGACGCGGGCTGACGGATGGAGCCGCCGGTGTCGGTGCCGATAGCCAGCGGCGCCTGGAAGGAGGCGACCGCGGCGGCCGAGCCGCCGCCGGAGCCCCCGGGAATGCGATCGAGATCCCAGGGGTTGTGCGTCGGTCCGTAGGCCGAGTGCTCGGTCGAGGAGCCCATCGCGAACTCGTCCATATTGGTCTTGCCGAGGATCGGCATACCGGCAGCGCGCAGCCGGGTGACGATGGTCGCGTCATACGGCGGGACCCATCCCTGCAGAATCCGGGAGCCGGCAGTCGTGGGCAGGCCCCGCGTGACGACGACATCCTTCACGGCGACCGGCACACCGGCGAGCGCGTGCAACGGCTCCCCCGCTGCGCGGCGGCGGTCGACCTCGTCGGCGGCGGCGAGCGCGCCCTCGGCGTCGACGTGCAGATAGGCGCGCACGGCCTCGTCCACCGCAGTGGCGCGATCGAGGTGCGCGGCGGTGACCTCGCGGGCGGACACGCTGCCTGCGGCCAGCAGGCCGGCCAGTTCGGCGGCCGTCGATGTGATCAGTTCTGTTGTCACAGTGGGGATCTCAGTCTTCGTCGAGGATGCGGGGCACGGAGAATCGCTGTTCGTCGACCGCAGGGGCACCGGACAGTGCTTCCTGCGGGGTCAGCGAGGGTCGGGCGACATCGGGCCGGTGGACGTTGATCAGGGGCAATGGGTGGCTCATCGGCTCGACGCCCTCGGTTCCGGCCTGCTGAACGGCGGCGACGGACTCCAGGATCACGCCGAGTTCGCCGACCATCCGGTCGAGCTCGGCGTCGGAGAGGTCGATCCGGGCCAGTCCGGCGAGGTGCGCGACGGCATCGCGGGTGAGTTCGGACATGCCGAGAAGTCTATGGCGCGTCCGCGGCAGCCCCCCTCAGCCGCCCAACGGACCGCACCGACACCTTCACAGGAAGCGCATAGGAGCGTCAGAGGGCACGGATACACGGCCCCGGCTGAATGGAGCCACAACAGACCGCCACCCAAGGAGTTCCCCGATGTCCCCCATCCTGCTCGCCGCCGATGTCGTCGCCATCGTCATCCTCGTCAGCCTCTTCCTGACCCGCCACGGCCGGCGCGACCTGCTCGTCGCCTACCTCGGGGTCAACCTCGGCGTGTATGCCGTGGCGAGCGTCCTCGCCTCGACCACCGCCGCGGGCGTCGGCCTGGGCCTGGGTCTCTTCGGCGTCCTGTCGATCATCCGGCTGCGCAGCGAGGAACTGACGCAGACCGAGATCGCCTACTACTTCGGTGCCCTGGCCCTCGGCCTGATCGCTGGCCTCGGCCAGTTCCACTACGCGACAGCGGGTTTGATGGCGCTCATCCTCGCCGGGCTCGCTGTCGGCGACCACCCGCGGCTCTCGGCCCGGAGCACCACCCAGTCACTCCTCCTCGATCGCGCACACACCAACCCGACAACCCTGCGTGCCCACGTCGAGCGGGTGCTCGGCGGCGAAGTCCAGGCGGTGACGGTCGTCAAGACCGACCTGGTCAACGACACCACGCTGGTGACCGTGCGGCATACGCCCGCGACGACGCTCCCCGCGCCGGCGGCGGTCGAGGCGACCCGATGACGACCCTCGCCCTGGCTCGCCCGACCATGCCCGTCTCACTGACCGACCTCGCGCCGATCTCGCTGGCCGACCTCTCGGCCCAGGCCGAGCTGCTCACTCGCGTGGATCGGAAGTATGTCGTGCCCACCTCCGTCCTCCCCCTCTGGCTCGAGCGCATCGCGGCCGGAACCCGGATCCTGGAGATCGACGGACGCCGCAGCTTCGCTTACCGGTCTTGCTACTGGGACACCGACCAGCTCGACAGCTTCCTGACCAGCGGTCAAGGACGGCGGCGCCGGTTCAAGGTCCGCGGCCGGACCTATCTGGACACCGGCAGCACCTTCCTGGAGGTCAAGACGCGCGGGCCGCGCGGCACGACGGTCAAGGAGCGCGTGCTCCATCCGGACGTTACCGGGCCCCGGCTGGACACCGTCGCCTCGACGTATGTCGCGCACCGCCTCCGCGCGGCCGCCATCGACCGCGTCGCCCCCGCCAACCTGACACCCGCCCTGGTCACCACCTACCGGCGGGCCACCCTGGTCACCCCGGGCGGCGAAGTGCCGGTCCGCGCCACGATCGACGCCGATCTGAGCTGGCGGCTCCCGGAGCCTGCGGGGGCGGAAACAGCGAACCTGGCCGGCATGGCCGTCATCGAGACCAAGGGCGCAAGCACCCCCTCGCCCTTCGACCGTGTGCTGTGGCGTCTGGGCCACCGGCCGGTGCGGATCAGCAAATACGGAACCGGCCTCGCCCTGCTCCGGGACGACGTGCCCGACCTGAAGTGGCACAACGTGATTCACCGTCACCTGACCATCGAGCGGGGTGAGCGGCCATAACCCGAGACCGCATGAACGGCACCTCGCGCGCCGCCTGATTTCACCCCCTTCACCCTTCGCTCACTCACCCCACTCGACGGGCTCGCCATGCCCGAAACCAAGGAGCTTCCCATGCAGACCAAGCGCATCGCCGCCGGCATTGCCGCCCTCGTCGCAGGCCTAGGCCTCGCCGCCTGCGGCACCACCTCGACCTCTAAGGCAGCGGCAGGCACGACCACCACCGTCGGCGCATCGGCCGCGACCGCGTCCAACGCCGCCGACTCATCCTCGTCCACGGCCACGTCGGCGCTCCTGACCGACAACGTGGAGAGCCACGCCGAGGCCGAGGACGCCGACTACGACACGGCATCGGCCATCACCATCACTCTGGCCGACGGCGCGAGCACGTCCAGTTCGTCCACGGGAGTGACCATCGACGCAGACACCATCACCATCTCGGCGCCCGGAACCTATGTCTTGACGGGCACGCTCAGCAACGGCTCGGTCGTGGTGAACGCCGACGCGGAGGGCAAGGTTCGCCTCGTCCTGGACAACGCGAGCATCACCAACTCGGCCGGTGCCGCGATCGACATCGAGGCGGCCGACGAAGCCGTCGTCGTCCTCGCGGACGGCACGACCAACACGCTCGCGGACGGCACGGGCTATGACACCTCCGCCGAAGACGCCCCGAACGCTGCCCTCTTCTCGATGGCCGACCTGACCATCGGTGGCACCGGCACCGTGAATGTCACCGGCAACACCAATGACGGCATCGCGAGCAAGGACGGCCTGGTCATCCTCGACGGCACGGTCAATGTCACCGCCATGGACGACGGAATCCGCGGCAAGGACTACCTGATCGTCGAGGGCGGGACCGTGACGGTCGGCGCGAATGACGACGCCCTGAAGTCCGACAACGAGACCGACGACACCGTGGGTTACGTCCTGATCGCCGGCGGCACGGTCACCGTCGAGGCCGGCGACGACGGCGTCCACGCGGAGGGCGACCTCGGCGTCACGGGCGGCACGCTGACCGTTCAGAAGTCGAACGAAGGGCTCGAGGGCGCCAATATCGTCATCGAGAACGGCGCGGTCTCGGTCGTCGCCAGTGACGACGGGCTCAACGCCACCTCCGGGTCGAGCACCGACGGCGGCATGGGCGGTGGCGGTATGCAGAACGACGGCTCGCAGTTGGTCATCAGCGGCGGGACCACCGTTGTCAACGCCGACGGCGACGGGCTGGATAGCAATGGCACGATCGCCATCTCGGGCGGCACGACGATCGTCTCTGGCCCCACGATGAACGGCAACGGCTCGCTCGACTCGAACGGCGGCATCACCGTCACCGGCGGCACCGTGCTCGCTGCGGGATCGAGCGGCATGGCGGAGGCGCCCGGCACCGACTCGACCAGCGACTGGATGCAGGTCGGCTTCTCCTCGACCATCGCTGCGGGACAGACGATTTCCATCGTTTCCGGCGACGAGGTCATCGCCAGCTACACCACCGTCAAGGAGGTCGCGAACCTCGTCGTCGCGGCCGACGGCATCACGTCGGGCAGCTCGTACGACGTGTATGTCGGTGGGCGGCTGGCCGACGCCACCGTGGGCACCTACTCCGCCGGCGGTTCGATCGAAAGGGCATCGAAGGTCGCCACCGTCACCGCCGGCCAGGCGACCAGCGGCGGCATGGGCGGGCCTGGCCACTGAGCGGCGAAACAGCATACGAGACAACGAGATCCGGAGACCTACGATGACGACCACGACTTCACCCAAGGGCACCCTTGTCCAGTCGGATGCCCCCGTGCCCGAGGGCCGCGGACAGCGGCCGGTCGGGGGGCGCGCCTTGCNGCTACCTCGTTGACCACGTGGAGGTCACCAACGCCTCGACGCAGCAGTCCACCGCCATCGCGGCGGTCCAGGCGGCGGCGTCCGGAACCACCACGGCGACGAGCTATTCGAGTGACACGGCCACCATCGGCATCAGCAAGGTCGTGACCGGCAGCGGCACCGACCAGGTGACCTACTTCGTCGCGGATATCACGGTGAGCGACGCGACGATCGTCAAGTCGGCCTTCGCCAATGACGAGTTCGGGACCAATATCATCGCCTACCCGTCCGTGATCGCCGAGCAGGCCAGCGCGGTGCTCGCCATCAATGGTGACTACTACGGCTTCCGCGACACCGGGATCGAGATCCGCAATGGCGTGATCTATCGCGACGCGGGCGCCCGGCAGGGGCTCGCGTTCTACAAGGACGGCTCGATGAAGCTCTACGACGAGACCGCCACCAACGCCAAAACCCTTCTCGCGCAAGGTGTCTGGCAGACGCTTTCCTTCGGCCCGGGCATCGTCGACGGCGGGAAAGTGGTCTCGGGCATCGAGGATGTCGAAGTCGACACCAACTTCGGCAATCACTCGATCCAGGGGCAGCAGCCGCGCACGGGCATCGGGTGGATCGGCGAGAACCACCTGCTCTTCGTCGCCGTGGACGGCCGCAGCGCCGGCTACAGCCGCGGCGTGACGATGACCGAGTTCGCCGAGATCCTCGTCGGGCTCGGGGCCCAGGTGGCCTACAACCTCGACGGCGGCGGCTCGACCGCCATGATCTTCAACGGCAGACTCGTCAACAACCCTCTCGGCAAGGGCCAGGAGCGGGGCACCAGCGACATCCTCTACGTGGCGGGGTGAACGAGCCATGATCGTGCTGATCCCGTCCTACGAACCCGATGGCCGACTGCCCCAGTTGGTGGCGGACCTCGGCGGCACCGCACCGGTCGTCGTCGTCGACGACGGGAGCGGGCCGGCATACGGGCCGGTCTTCGCGGAGTGCGCGCGGCGGGGGGCGGTGATCGTCACCCATCCGGAGAACCGCGGCAAGGGTGCGGCGCTGAAAACCGGGTTCGCCTATGCGGGAACGCATTTCCCCGGTGAGTCGGTCGTCTGCGCCGACAGCGACGGCCAGCACTCCCCGGTCGACATCCTGCGCGTCGCTGACGAACTGGCCGACGGCGAGGCGGACCTGGTGCTCGGTGCACGGCTATTCACCGGCGAGGTGCCGTTGCGTAGTCGGTTCGGAAATGCCGTCACCGGCCGGCTCTTCGCCGCTGCGACGCGTCGCCGGCTGATCGACACCCAGACCGGCCTGCGTGCGGTCCCAGCCCGGAGCCTGGCGTGGCTGTGCTCGATCCCCGGCGACCGCTTCGAATACGAACTGCGCGTGCTGTTGCGCGCGGTCGCCGACGGACTGACGATCCGCGAAGTGGAGATCGCGACCATCTACCTGGACGAGAACGCGTCCTCGCACTTTAGGCCGGCGCGCGACTCGGTCATGATCTACCGGCAGCTCTTCGCCTTCGTCGCATCCTCGCTGGTGGGGTTCGCCCTCGACGCGACGCTCCTCTTCGCCGGCGTTGCACTGACGGGCAATGTGACGGCGAGCGCCGTCGGGGCGCGGTTGCTCAGCGGCACCGCGAACTTCACGATGAATCGCCGCTGGGCCTTCCGCAGTGGCGGCACGCAGGCCCCCCTGTGGCGGTCGGTCCGCCGGTATGCCGCTCTTGCTGCCGTCATCCTCGCCGCGAATGTGCTTCTGCTGCATGCGCTCTCGGGGCTTCTGGGCTCGCTGCTGCTGGCCAAGCTGGGCACGGAGGTCGCCCTCTTCGTCGCGAGCTTCCTCATCCAGCGCACCGGCGTGTTCGCCCCTGCGCGCACCCCTAAGCCTCGGTCCGCTGACCGCGAGCCAGCGGGCGTCTAACTCGAGCCCCGTCGAGAGGCCGGTTCAGCCCCGTCGAGAGGCCGGTTCAGCCCCGTCGAGAGGCCGGTCGAGGCACCGAACGCTCAGTGATTGCTGTGGGGCGCGAGCGAGGCTCGGGCGGTGGCCAGGCCAGGACCTCCTCGTCGACGTAGCCACAAGCATGTACCCGCAGGCGATGAGGCGCTCGTTGTCGTACCCCAGCAGCCCACGGCTGATCGATGCCCGATCCACCGCAGCCAGGCAGGACGGACATCGAAGGTGCAATTCCAGCTCGTCCGAGTGCCCGAGGCTCTCGGGCTCCAAGCGCCAGCCGCCACGGGAGCGCCCGAACAACCACGGGGCTTAGACCATGGCCGTGCGCCGGAGGCAGCGGACGATAGGACGCATAGTCGCTCATCTTGCTGGGCCCGAGCCGCGAACAGGTCTTGATGCGCACACCTTCGCGGGCGCAGTGGCACCCCTGAGGGCTCTCGACGGGGCTGAACCGGCCTCTCGACGGGGCTGAACCGGCCTCTCGACGTTCCCGTATGCCGTTTGGTCACCTCGGTCTGTGGCCGCCCCCGACGTCCTCCTTTCCAAGCTCCGACCCCCGGCGTCCGGCAACCCGCAGTGATAGGGGCCCTCAGCCCGGGGAGCCCGACTCGAGAAGCCGCACGAAGCCGGCCTCATCGAGAATCACCAGGCCCAGCTCGCGGGCCTTCGCCTCCTTCGAGCCCGCGCCCGGGCCCACGACCACAAAGTCGGTGTTCTTCGACACGGAGCCGGCGGCCTTGCCACCGCGGGCGAGGATCGCTTCCTTCGCCCCGTCCCGCGTGAACCCATCCAGCGATCCGGTGACGACGACGGTCATCCCGGCCAACGTCTGGGCCACCGATTCATCCCGCTCATCGGCCATCCGCACGCCAGCTGCGGCCCAGGCATCGACGATCGCCCCGTGCCACTCGGATCCGGGCCGGTCGAACCAGTCCCGCACCGAATCCGCGATCACCCCACCGACGCCCTCGACTGCCGAGAGTTGCTCGACGCTCGCCGCGCGGATCGCCTCCATCGACCCGAAGTGCTGAGCCAGCGCGCGCGCCGCAGTCGGACCCACATGGCGGATCGACAGACCGACGAGCACCCGCCACAGCGGCCGGTCTTTCGCGGTCGCGAGGTTGGCGACCAGTCGCTCACCATTGGCCGAGAGCACCCGCCCATCGACCATCGCCTCGCGAGCATCGCTCTTCTTGGCCGCGCGCGTATACAGCGGCACGCGCGCGATCTCCTTCTCCCCCAAAGCAAAGAGCCCACCCTCGTCGGTGAGCACGCCGGACTCCAAGAGCGCAACGGCCCCCTCCCAACCGAGCGCTTCGATGTCGAAGGCCCCGCGTCCGGCGAGCCCGAAGAGCCGCTCCCGCAACTGCGAAGGACATGTGCGGGCGTTCGGGCAGCGAATGTCTTTATCGCCCTCCTTCTCGGGCGCGAGCGGCGTCCCGCACGCCGGGCAGGTCGTCGGCATCACGAACGCCCGTTCACTGCCGTCGCGCAACTCAATCACCGGGCCGAGGATCTCGGGGATGACGTCGCCGGCCTTGCGAAGGACGACCGTGTCGCCGATGAGCACGCCCTTGCGCTCGACTTCATAGGCGTTGTGCAGCGTGGCGTTGGTGACGGTCGAGCCCGCCACCGTCACCGGTTCCATGACGCCATAGGGCGTCACCCGCCCAGTCCGGCCGACATTGACCAGGATGTCGAGCAGTTTGGTGTTGACCTCCTCCGGCGGGTATTTGTAGGCGATCGCCCACCGCGGCGCGCGCGAGGTTGCTCCGAGTTGGCGCTGCACGGCGATCTCGTCGACCTTGACGACCACGCCGTCGATCTCATGCTCGACGCTGTGTCGGCGCACCCCGAAATCGTCGATGAACACCTGCACGTCCTCGATCGTGTCGAGCACCCGGAAATGCGTACTGACAGGCAGCCCCCACCCCTGCATCAGCCCGTATGCCGTGCTCTGCCGCTCGATCTCGAAGCCCACCCGGGCACCGATCCCGTGCACCAGGAGGTGCAGCGGACGAGTCGCCGTCACCCGAGGATCCTTCTGCCGCAACGAACCCGCTGCCGCATTACGCGGATTGGCGAAGGGCGCCTTGCCGGCCGCCACCAGGCCGGCGTTCAGATCGGCGAAGGCCTCGATCGGAAAGAAGACCTCACCGCGGATCTCGACACGCTCCGGCATGTCGGCCCCGGCGAGTTGCAGCGGCACCCCGGCAATGGTGCGGACATTGAGGGTGACGTCCTCGCCGGTTCGCCCGTCGCCGCGAGTGAGCGCGCGCACGAGGCGGCCACGTTCATACAGCAGGTTGACGGCCAGGCCGTCGATCTTGAGCTCGCACAGGAAGTGATAGGGCGAGCCGCCGGCCTCCCGCGCCACGCGGGCCGACCAGGCCAGCAGTTCCTCGGGGCTGAAGGCGTTGTCGAGGCTGAGCATCCGTTCCAGGTGATCGACCGCCTGGAAGTCGGTCGAAAAGGTCGCGCCGCCGACCTGCTGGCTGGGGCTCTGGGGGGAGCGCAGCGAGGGATGCGCTTCCTCGATCGCCACGAGCCGGCGCATGAGGGCGTCATACTCGCCGTCGCTGATCGTTGGCGAATCCTTGACGTGATAAGCGAATTGGTGCGCACTCAACTCCTCCGCGAGCGCGACCCACTGGTGGCGCATGTCGTCCGGGACGACTTCGATCACGGCATCGGGGCTTGCGTCGGTCACTGCCCCATCCTGCCCGACCCGGCGTTCAACGCGTCGAGTCGCGCGGTTCGACGGCGGTGCCTCCCGGGCAGCAGCCTTGCTCGCGATCGGTCGGCGAAGCGCGGATCGCCCGGAACCATTTTTGTCCGAGGACGTCCTCTACGACGAGTTCGGCGTGCCGCGCATGATCGATTCGGTCGCGGATCGGGGTCACCCGCGAGACTCAACCTCGGCGACTGCTTCGCCTACGCATTGGCTCGCGCGACCAATCACCCGCTGCTCTTCAACGGCGAGGACTTCCGACATACCGACGTGCTACCCGCCCTTGGTCCGTGAGCGCGCTGCACGCGACGCGATGTGGCCGGAATGACAGCGTGGGGGCACCTGCCTGAGCAACGCTCCGTGGTTGGCTGACGTAAACACCCGTGCGCAGCCTCAGGAGCGATTCCCCGATGACCAATCTCGCGTCCAGCCTCACCACTACCGCAGCCAATGCCCCCGGGAGCACGGCGATCGCGATCGGTGGCAACCACCTGCCGTATGCCGCACTCTTCGGCGCCGCAGCCAAGCTCGCCGGCGAGCTCACAGCGGCGGGCATCGAACCCGGCGACCGCGTCGCCCTGATCCTGCCGAATGTCCCCGCCTACCCGGTCGCCTTCTTCGGCACTCTGCTCGCCGGCGGCACGGTCGTGCCGATGAACCCGCTGCTCAAGTCGGGCGAGATCGACTTCTTCTTCACCGACTCGGGCGCCAAGATCGCCTTCGTCTGGCCGGACTTCGTCGATGAGGCGACCAAGGGTGCCAAAAACTCCGGCACGCGCATCATCACCTGCGACCCGATGGGCCCGGTGGCCGGCCAACTCGACGGCGGCGAGCCGGTCACCACGCCCGTCGAGCGCGCCGACGACGACACCGCGGTGATCCTCTACACCTCGGGAACGACCGGGCGACCGAAGGGTGCCGAACTCACCCACGCCAACCTGCGCCTGAATGCCAAGCGCTGCGCCGACGACATCATCCAGGTCACCGCCGACGACGTGCTCATGGGCTGCCTGCCCCTCTTCCACGTCTTCGGCCTGACCGTGGGGTTGCTCGCGGCGGTCCAGGCCGGGGCGACGCTGGCGCTCATCCCGCGCTTCGACCCAGCGGCCGCGATCGCGACGATCGCGGCCGAGAAGGTCACCATCATGCTCGGCGTCCCCACCATGTATGCCGCGATCCTCCACCACCCGGACAGTGCCGGGCTCGACGCCTCGCGCCTGCGCACGTGCGCCTCCGGAGGCTCGGCGATGCCGGCCGAGGTGCAACGCGCCTTCGAAGAGAAGTTCGGCTGCGTCATCCTCGAGGGCTACGGGCTGTCCGAGACCTCGCCGGTCGCCTCCTTCAATATGCCCGACCGGCCGCGCAAGCCGGGCACCATCGGGATCCCGATCGAAGGCTGCGAGATGACGCTGCTTGACGACTCCGGCACCGAGGTCGCTCAGGGTGAGGTCGGCGAGATCGCCATCCGCGGCGACAACCTGATGAAGGGCTACTGGCGCAACCCGGAGGCCACCGCGACCTCCATCCCTGATGGCTGGTTCCGCACCGGCGACCTCGCGACCGTGGATGAGGACGGCTACTTCACCATCGTCGACCGCAAGAAGGACATGATCCTGCGCGGCGGCATGAACGTCTATCCGCGTGAGGTCGAGGAGTTGCTCTACACCCACCCCGATGTGCTCGAAGTCGCGGTCGTCGCCGTCCCTGACGAGCTGCTCGGCGAGAATGTCGGCGCCGCCGTCGTCCTGCGGCCCGGCTCGAGCGCGACTCCGGAAGACATCCAGGCGTGGACCAAGGAACGGATCGCCGCCTACAAATACCCCCGCGCCGTCTGGCTGGTCGACGAACTCCCCAAGGGCCCGACCGGCAAGATCCTGCGTCGCGAGGTGCACGCGCCCAGCGCGTGACGGCAGACGTGACGCGGCCCGACACCTGCTGCAGGTGCCGGGCCGCTTCGCTTGCCGTATGCCGTTGACGCGCCTACTCTTCGGCGCTCTCGGCCACGACGATTTCGGGGCCGTCCTCGGGGACGACCTGATCGGCCGCGGGATCGCCGATCGGTCGAACGATGAGGACATCGCAGCGCGCCCGCTTGGTGACCTCTTCGGCGACGGTGCCCAGCAACCGGTCGGTGATGGTCCGGTCGGCGACGGCGCCCAGGACGATCAGGTCGGCGCTGCGGTCTTCAGCCGTGGCGAGCAGGGCCTTGTCAGGCTCGCCCTCCATCAGCAGGGCGGCGACCACGACGGCCCCCTCGTCGCGGGCGAGGGCCACCGCTGCCGCCAGGGCTTCATTGGCGGCCGCACGGCCAAGGACCTGACCGCTGCGCGGGTCACCGCCGAGCGTGGCGACATTCTTGGCGTCGACACGCCGGGACAACTCCGAATAGGCACACACGATGACCAGGTCGGCATCGTCGTGCCGGGCCAGCCAGGCGGCCCGCGCAATCGTCGGGATCGCGAGCGCCGAGCCGTCGGTGCCGGCGACGATCGTGCCGTAGTCGATCTTGCTCATCTGTTCTCCTCCGCTCAGTGCCCGCTGGGCAGGTAGGCGACGTCGTCGACATCGCGGACGATCGGGGGTTCCTTGATCCAGGCCATCGCCACCGCGGCGCACGCCAGCAGGACGCCGGCCGCCATGATCGCGTTGTTGGGGTTGTCGCCGAGCAGCGAAGCATAGATCTTGCCGAAGGTCAGCGACTGGATGAGCATCGGGATGACGATCATCATGTTGATGATGCCCATGTAGACGCCGTAGCGGGTCGAGGGGATCATGCGCACGGCCATGATGTAGGGCACGCCCATGATCGAGGCCCAGGCGATGCCGAGACCGATGATCGGGACGAAGAGCGCGTATTTGTTGGTCAGGTGCGGGAAGATGACCAGCCCGACGGCTGCCAGCAGCAGGCACGACATGTGGACGACTTTCGCGCCTCGGCGTTTGGCCAGCGCGACCAATGAGAAGGCGACGGTGAAGGTGACGATGTTGTACCAGCCGTTGACCAGGCCGGTCCAGCCCACTGCCTCCTCGAACCCTTTCGACTTCGAATCAGTTGTGCCCCAGACCGATTTGGCCATCGATGCGGTCACGAACTGCCAATAGCAGACCATGCCGTACCACTGGAAGAGATAGACCAAGGCGAGCTTGCGAAGCTCCGTGGGCATCTCGATCACGGCTTCCTTGATCTCCGCGATCGCCGCGCCGAAGCCGCCGCCGGCCTCCTTCTTGGCCTTCAGCGCCGCGAGTTCCTCGGGCGTCGGCGGTATCTCCGGGGTGGTGAGGATGGAGACGAGGACCGAGCCGACCGAGCATACGGACCCCAGCATGAAGGCGCCGAAAACCCAATACGGGATTCCCGCTTCCGTGGTGCCGTCGAGGATCTTCTGGAAGACGAAGAGCGAAAGGTTGGCCAGTGTGATGCCGAAGCCGGTGAAGAAGGACTGGGCGAGGAAGCCCTTGCCCAACTGGCTGGGGGGCAGCTTGTCGGCGATGAACGCGCGGTAGGGCTCCATCGCCGTGTTGTTGCTGGCGTCCAGCAACCACAGCAGCAGGACGGCCATCCAGACGGCCGCGACGAAGGGGAAGAGGAAGAGGCAGAGCGCGCAGCCGATCGCTCCGATGAGGAAGAAGGGCTTGCGGCGTCCCCACCGCGGGCTCCACGTCCGGTCGGACAAGGCGCCGATCATCGGCTGGATCAACAGGCCGGTGATGGGTCCGGCGAGGTTGAGGATCGGGAGTTCCTCGGGCTTGGCGTTGAGGAACTGGAAGATCGGGTTGACGGCGGTTTGCTGCATTCCGAAGCTGTATTGGATGCCGAAGAAGCCGAAGTTCATGAGCATGATCTGCTTCATGTCCATCAGCGGCTTCTGCCGAACGATGGTCGTATGCGTCAGCTCGCCCTGCGTGGTCATCGTCCGTCACCACCCGTCGCGTACTCGCCGGTGCCGGCCAAGAAGTTCGCCAGTCGGGTCAGTTCCTTCTCCCAGCCCTCACCGTGCCAGCCGGCGACGTCGGGGTCGTAGGGTCCCTGGATGATGCGGACCAGGGTGCCGTCACGGCCCATCTTGGTGAATTCGACGCGCAACTCCAACGGCTTGGTCGGGTCGATGCCCGGATCGCCGGTGATCTGTTCCCTGGAGACGAAGACATCCGGTTCGAAAAACTCGGAGTAGACGCCATTGGTGACGACTCGAGTGGTCGGGTCGTTGTCTCGAACCTTCACGTGGGTGTGGCGCCCGCCGAGCTTGTGGTCGCCCTCGAGGGTGTCCTCTTCGACATGCCAACCGGGAGATCCACGCCACTGCTTCAACTCGTGCGGCTCGACCCAGGCCCGGAAAACGCGGGGCCGGGGGAAATCGAATTGCCGCTCCACGACAACCATGACGTTCGCCGTCACGCTCTTCCCCTCTCTCTCATTGCGTCCAGAATTTGAAGCGAAAGACAGCCTGGCACTGCGCTTTTCGTTCGTCTACTGTTCGTGTCAAGTTGAGACGAACGGGCACATTCGGGCAGCCCGATTGCGCCGGTCTCGGTTGGGCGTGTTGATGATTGCGGCTGCTGCCAGGACGATGACGAAGCCCGCGATCTGCGCGGCACCGAGGTGTTCGCCGAGGACGAGGACGCCGAGCAGGACCGAGACCACGGGGATGAGATAGGTAACGGTCGTCGAGACGATCGTCCCGGCTTCGCGGACGACGTCGTACTGGAGCATGTAGGCCAGACCGGTGCCGACGAAACCCAACACGGCGATGCAGGCGATCGCCAACCAGACCGGGTAGTCCGCGTGGTCACCGCCGCTGGTCAGCGACCAGGGGGCCGCGACCTCGTCGCGATCCATCAGCCACCAGCCGAGCAGGATCGGCACCATGAGCACCGAACCACACATCAGCAGGGCGGTCGGTTGGGAGAGGCCACCGAGGTCGGCGCTCCCGAGGTAGCGCCGGTTGTAGGTCCAGCCCAGCCCGTAGCACGCGCCCGACAGCACGACGATCAGGAAGCCGACGGGGTCGGGTCGCCCCTCGGCATTCCAGGGCTCGGCGATGATGGCAACGCCGACGAATCCGACGAGCACGGCAGCCAGCTTCGTGCCGGTCAGACGCTCGCTCGGCAGCAGCGCCAGGGCGAACAGGACGGTGGCGATCGGCGTCGTGGCATTGCCGATGCCGGCGAGCGCCGAGGAGACTCGCGTCTCGCCGATGACGAAACCGAGGAAGGGCAGGGCCGAGAGAAAGACCGAGCACACGAGCAGGTGGGCCCAGATGCGGCGATCGCGCGGGAGGCGAGTCCCGCTGATCCGCAAGAGGATCAGCAAGATGGCCGCCCCGGCCCAGATGCGTGCGGTCGCGATCTGCACGGGATGGAGCGCGGCCAGCCCGACCTTCATGAACAGGAAGCTCGAACCCCAGATCAACGCCAACGCCAGGAACTTCGCTTGCCACGGCACTCGTCGCCTCGGTGCGGCGGCCTCGCTCATCGATTGCCCTCCTCGGTCAGTTGCCGACCGACGGCGACGGCGTCCCGCGTGATCCGGCGAGCGATGGCCAGCGTGGTGCCCGCCAGACCGCAGGCCGGCGTGACGGTGACGGACGCGAGGGCGGCAGCCTCCAGTCCCACGCGTTCGAACGCCCCGAGGATCACGCCGCGGGCCGCATCGGCGCTCGTTGCACTGTCGCCGGTCAGCACGCCGGCGAAGACCCGAACCCCGGACTCGATGGTGGCGGCAACCGACTCCCACCGCGTCGCGCTGGCGTCGTTCAGATCCAGCGAAATCGCACCGGCTCCTGCGGCCCGAAGCAAGGGCATCGGCGCACCTGGCGCGCAGCAATGCACGACGGTGAGACCGTCGTGCTTCGCGAGCACCTCCTGCAGGCCGCGCGCGGCGACCTGCGGGTCGATGGCGCGGATGCGGCCATACCCCGATGCCGTTGGGAGGTTGCCCGCAAGCACCGCGGGCAGCGAGGGCTCGTCGAGTTGCAGCACCACGTCGGCACCGGGCACGAGGCGCCGGACATCGGCGACATAGCGCGAAATCCCCTCTGCCAGTGAGGCGAGCACGTCGCGGCGCGCACCCTCATCGACGAGCGAGCGCTCGCCTCGGGTCAACTCGAGCGAAGCGAGCAGGGTCCACGGCCCGCAGACCTGCACCTTCAGACTGCCGGCAAAACCGTCGTAGGCCTCGGCAAGTTCGTCCAGGTCCGCACGGTGCAGGGCGGCCGTGCGCTGTGCGTCGCGACCCGGTCGGTCCACCAGCCGCCAGCCGGCTGGTTGCAGGTCGACGGGGAGGTCGACGAGCAGGCCGGCGGCGCGTCCGATGATGTCGGCGCCAGGACCGCGGTGGGGAGTCTCCGGCAGATAGGGCAGGCCGATGCCGTCACCGTCGATGAGCAGATCCCGGACGGTGACGATGGCTTCCCGGACGTCGGTTCCGGGCCACGATCCGACGCCGGTCGCCTGCGTGACGGCGGGCGTGGTGGCCGGGCTCACTCCGGCCGCCGGGCGGCGACGAACGCGCGCACCGAGGCCGGGACCGGCCCGACCGACCACGGCGCTTCCACGGGTGCGCCGGCAGTGATGGTCAGGGGAACCACGCCGCACCAGACATCAACCGGTTCCGCAGGCTGGCCCGGCTCACCGGTCCGGGTCTTCATCAGCCAGTTGTCGTCGGTGATCTCGAGCGCCAGCGCGACCGTCGCCGCGACCTGCTTGCGGGTCGACCCCCCGACCTCGGCATTTCTCCCTGGCAACAACCGTTCGGAGAGGATGTCCAGAGTGGTTCGCCGATCGTCCATGGCGATCGTGGTGAGCCGGCCACGGACGACGGCCGAGCGATAGTTGGCCGACGACTCGAAGGTCGACTCGGCAACGACCAGTCCGTCCATGGCGGTGACGCAGAAGGCAGCCGCGGCGCCGGCGGCGACCTGGCGAAGCGTGCCAGCACCTGTCGAGCCGTGCAGGAGGATGCGGTCGCCGTCGCGGGCATAGAGCAGGGGCACGGTCCAGGGATCCGTGCCGTCGACCGTGGCGAGCGTACCGACGAGTTGACTGTCGAGGAAGTCATAGAGCTCGGCCCGCTCCGTGGCCTGCCGCTCCGCCATCCGCGTCAATCTGGTTGTCCGCGAAGCCCGTTCATGTTCCGGAGGGTTGCGGCGCAAGGCCTCGCCGACCCGAGTAGGCCGAGGCTGAAGTTGCCCCCCGCAGTTGGGACAGGCGTGCTCCGACTCGGCCGCGCAGACGGCACAAAAGGTGCACTCGAAGGAGCAGATCCGGGCGTTCTCGGCATCCGGCGGAAGGGCCGTCCCGCAGCGTTCGCACTGGGCGCGCAGGTCCAGCATCACAAGCCGTCTCCCTCGCGTGTGTGCGGGGACCGGGCACAGTCGGTGGGCGCCATGAGCGTCATCCCATCACAGGCGCGCGGACGCCGGCGAGGTCTTTCGCGTCCGCGCCGTGCGGGTGATCGTGGCCGACCCGAGCACCCGGTCCCCGTCGTAGACGACGACCGACTGGCCGGGGGCGACACCGCGGATCGCCTCCTCCGTCCGCGCGATGAGGTCCTCGCCCGCGGTCTCGACGAGAGCGGCATACGGCTCGCCGTGGGCCCGGACCTGGATCGAGCACCGGTCGTGGGGTCCTGGCGGCGGACCGCACCAGATCGTGCGTATCGCGTGAATCTCGTTGACCCCCAACAGATCCGCCGTCCCGATAGTGACCGTCTTGGTCTCGGCGTCGATCCCGACGACATAGCGCGGCTGCCCGTCCATGGTGCCTCGGTCGAGCCCGATGCCCTTGCGTTGGCCGATGGTGAACCCGAAAGTGCCCTCGTGCCCACCGACCACCCGGCCGTCCGTGTCGACGATGGACCCGGGCCGAGCGCCCAGTTTCTTGCCGAGGAAGCCGCGGGTGTCACCGTCGGGGATGAAGCAGATGTCATAGGAGTCGGGCTTCTTGGCGATGAAGAAGCCGCGGCGAGCCGCCTCCTCGCGCACCTGCGCTTTGGTGGTGTCGCCGAGCGGGAAGAAGGCGCGAGCGAGCTGATCCGAGGTCAGCACCCCAAGGACATACGACTGGTCTTTGGCCGCATCGACCGCACGATGCAGCGCGCTTCCGCCCGGTCCGTCGACGATGCGCGCGTAGTGACCGGTCGCGACGGCGTCGAAGCCGAGAGCGAGCGCCTTGTCCAAGAGCGCCGAGAATTTGATCTTCTCGTTGCACCGCAGGCAGGGGTTGGGGGTGCGGCCGGCCGCGTACTCGGCGACGAAGTCGTCCACGACATCGTGCTGGAAGCGATCCGCCAGATCCCAGACATAGAACGGTATGCCGAGCCGGTCGGCCACGCGGCGGGCATCACCCGCATCCTCCAGGGTGCAACAGCCACGTGCCGACTCACGCAGGGTCGCGGCGCTGCGCGACAGCGCGAGATGGACGCCGACGACATCATGGCCGGCATCGATCATTCGGGCCGCAGCGACCGCTGAATCCACGCCGCCGCTCATCGCCGCGACGACGCGCATCACGCCGCACCCCGCGCGCGGCGGGCGCGCTCCACCGCGGCGGGGAGCGCCGCGATAACCGCATCCACGTCGGATTGCGTGGACGTATGCCCGAGGCTGAGCCGCAGCGCTCCGCGCGCCTCCTCGTCGGGGATCCCGAGCGCGAGCACGACATGGCTCGCCCGCGGAACTCCGGCGGAGCAGGCCGAGCCGGTCGCGCAGGCGATGTCGGCGGCGTCGAGCAGAAAGAGCAGCGAGTCCCCATCGGCGCCCGGCACGCGCAGGTGCACATTGCCGGGCAGCCGGTCATCGGCGTTCCCCGGGGTCCACGCACCGGTGAGATGCAGATCGAGTCCGAGCGCCAGGGCACGCTCGATCAGGTTGTCCCGCAACGCGATCTGGCGCTGGGACTCCTGGGCGAGCCCGGCCACGGATTCGTCGATCGCCACGGCGAGGGCGGCGATGGCCGGCACATCCAGGGTGCCCGAACGCACCTGCCGCTCCTGGCCGCCGCCGTGCAGCAACGGCACCAGCCGCGCGTCGCGACGGGCGAGCAGGGCACCGATCCCGACCGGGCCGCCGAGCTTGTGGCCGGTGAGCGTGAGCAGGTCGAGGCCGCTGGCAGCGAAGTCGACGCGGATGTGGCCCACGGCCTGGACGGCGTCGCTGTGCATCGGGATGCCGTGCTCGCGCGCGATCGCGGCCAGCGCTGGGATCGGGGCGATCGTCCCGATCTCGTTGTTGGCCCACATGATGCTGATGAGGGCGACATCGCCGGGGTCGGGGCCGAGCGCCTCGGCCAGGGCATCGGGTGTGATCAGCCCGTCGGGCGCCGGCTCGACGAAGGTGACTTCGGCGCCCTCCTGGCCCAGGAGGTACTCGACCGGGTCGAGCACGGCGTGGTGCTCGATACCGCCGACCACGAGCCGGCGGCGAGCGGGCAATGCCGCGTGGCGGGCGGCATACGTGCCCTTGACGGCGAGATTGTCGGCCTCGGTGCCGCCGGAGGTGAAGATGACTTCGCTGGGCAGCGCGCCGACCGCCGCGGCGATCCGCTCACGGGATTCCTCGACGACCCGGCGCGCCTCCCGCCCCAGCGAGTGGATGGCGGAGGCGTTGCCGGTGTGCTCCAACTGCTCGATCATCGCGGCCCGCGCGGCGGGCAGCATCGGCGTGGTCGCCGCGTGGTCGAGGTAGACAGTCACCGACGGATTCTATTTCGTTGCGCCGGGGCCGGCGTCCGACCTCAGTTGCCCAGGCGGCCCAGCGCAGTGGCGATGGGCATCAGGACGATGAGGGGGAACAGGGGGCAACGGCGCGATCACGTCCCTGGACTCGGCCGCTGACCGGTTCGCGAGGAAGGGATCGCCAACTGGTGTGCGCGAGCAGACCCGGGCCCAGAAGCTGGACCGCGATGAAGGCAAGGATCGTCGCGGGCCGGGGTGTGGGGAACAGCGGGGATGGGAAGGCCCAGGCGAGGACGAGGGTGAGCAGGATCGTAGGACCGAGCGCCCACACGGCGGCCCGGCCGGACAGGCCACGACGACGCAGTCCGGGAAGCACGAGAATGACGGCGGCCAACTGCGACAAGCCCATTATGACCTGGCTCCTTCGTGTGCGCCCGAGCTGTCATGGGAGAACAGCCGGGTGGTGAGGTCGGTGAACTGCTGCCGGTCGGCGCTACGGGTCGCAAGTGACTGCGGCCTTCCGCACTGAGTTCGTAGAACTTGCGCCCCGGTCCGCCGTCGCCAGGCGTCCAGTGCGTGGTGACCATCTGGGCGGCTTCGAGACGGCCGAGGATGGGATAGAGCGTCGCCTTGCGACACGACGCAGCCCCCGCCGTCCGGTACGGACGGCGGGGGCTGCGGAGCGCCGGTCGGGTCAGGCCTTGCTGGCCTGGATCTTCTCGGTCGCGGCGGGGAGCACGGTGAACAGGTCACCGACCACGCCGAAGTCGACGAGTTCGAAGATCGGGGCCTCTGGGTCCTTGTTGACCGCGACGATGGTCTTCGAGGTCTGCATGCCGGCACGGTGCTGGATGGCGCCGGAGATGCCAGCCGCAACATAGAGCTGCGGGCTGACCTGCTTGCCCGTCTGGCCGATCTGCGAGGTGTGCGGGTACCAACCCGCGTCCACGGCGGCACGCGATGCACCGACCGCAGCGCCGAGCGAGTCGGCGAAGGCCTCGACGGCCGAGAAGTCACCGCCGGTGCCGCGACCACCGGCGACGACGATGGCGGCCTCGGTCAACTCGGGACGACCCGTCGACTGCTTCTCCTTGGCCTCGGTGATCTGCGCGCCCTTCGCGGACTCGGGGATCGTGAGGTTGACGGGGACGACCTGGCCGGCAGCCGCGTTCTCCTGCGGCGCAGCGGAGTTGGGCTTGACGCAGATGATCGGGGTCCCCTTGGTCACCTTCGCCTTGACCGTGTAGGAGCCGGCGAAGACCGACTGCGTGGTCTCGATGGCGCCGCCATCGGCCGGCTGGACGTCGATGGCGTCGGTGATCAGGCCGGAGTCGGTCTTGATCGCCACGCGGGCGCCGATCTCCTTGCCGGCCGGGTTCGCCGGGATCAAGATCGCGGCGGGCTTGAGCTTCTTGGCCAACGCGGCGATGAATTCCGCTTGCGGCGCAACGAGATAGCCCGTGACATCGGCGCTGTCGAGGGCGTAGACGCGCTTGGCGCCGTACTTCGCCAGCGTTGCCTGGGCGTCGGCGGCGCCCGGTCCGAGGTAGATCGCGGATGGCTCGCCGAGCCGGGCGGCGATCGTCAGCAGTTCATTGGTGGTCTTGCGGACCTGCCCATTGGCGTGGTCCACGAGCACGAAGATCTCGGCCATGAGTGTGTGTTCCTAATCCTTCTCGTGTCGTGGGTCAGATGAACTTGCCGGCGGCCAGGAAGGCGGCGAGCTGCTCGCCACCGTCACCCTCGTCGGTGACGATCTGTCCCTGCGCCCGCGGCGGGCGCTTGGTCACCGAGATCACCTCGGTATAGGCGTTGGCGAGGCCGACCTGGGAGGCGTCGATGCCGAGATCGGCCAGACTCCACGTCTCGACCGGCTTCTTCTTCGCGGCCATGATTCCTTTGAAGGAGGGATAGCGGGGCTCGTTGATCTGGTCGGTCACCGAGACCAGCGCCGGCAGCGTGCCGACGATGGTCTCGCTGGCGGCGTCGCCGTCGCGGCGGGCAGTGACGGTCTTGCCGTCGATCGACACCGCGGCAGAAAAGGTGATTTGCGGCAACGAAAGTCGCTCGGCAACCATGGCGGGGACGACGCCCATCGAGCCATCCGTTGAGGACATTCCCGTCAAGACGATGTCGGTCTCGCCGATCTTGGTGATCGCCTCGGCCAGGATCAGCGAGGTCCCCCACGCATCCGAGCCCTTGATCGCGTCGTCGCTGACGTGCACGCCCTTGTCGGCACCCATCTGCAGGGCCTTCTTGACCGCGTCCGCCGCCTGCGCGGGGCCGATCGTCAAGACGGTCACCTCGCCGCCAGCCGCCTCGGCGATCTTCAGGGCCTCTTCGACGGCATACTCATCGAGCTCCGAGAGCAGCCCGTCGACGCTTTGGCGATCCGTCGTCAGATCCGATTCGTTGAAGCCGCGGTCGGCCTGAGCGTCAGGCACGTGCTTCACACAAACGACGATGTTCATCGTTGGCTAGTCCTGTTCGTTGGTGGGCGCCTCTGACAGGCGCTGGTACGTCCGCTCAGTCTCTCAGCCCCATCGGAACCGGACGCGCGAGATTCGGCGTGATTGCCCTCACCCATGGCGGCTTCGCCCCACGCCCCGGTCCTGCACCGAGCCGCGTTCCCGCGTCTCAGTTTTTCCGCCCCTACGTCTGGCGCTTCCGCTCACGACCCGGTGAAGGTCGCCTTGCCGGGGCCGTTCTCGACGAAGGAGGTCATGCCGGCCAGCCGGTCGTCGGTGGCGAACAGGGCCGAGAAGGCCATCCGTTCGATCTCCAGCCCGGTCTGCAGGTCGACGTCGAGACCCTTGTCGATCGCTTCCTTGGCCGCCTTGATCGCCAGCGCGGGGCCGCCGACGAAACGCGACATCCGTTCGCGCGCAACGGCATACACCTGGTCCGCGGGAGCGAGCTCGTCCACCAGACCGATCGCCAACGCCTCGGCCGCCTTGACGAATCGGCCGGTGAAGATCAGCTCCTTCGCCCGCGCGGGACCGACCAGGCGGGCCAGGCGCTGGGTGCCACCGGCCCCCGGGATGATCCCGAGCCCGATCTCGGGCTGCCCGAGGGTCGCGTTGTCCGCGGCGATCCGGAAGTCGCACGCGAGCGCGACCTCACAACCGCCACCGAGCGCGTAGCCGGTGATGGCCGCGACGGTCGGCTTAGGGATCGCCGCCAGCGCGCGCGTGAAGTCCTGCAGGCCGGCGGAGGCGGTGACCATGTCGCCATACGTCATGGTCGCCATCTGCTTGATGTCGGCCCCGGCGGCGAAGACCTTCTCGCCGCCATAGACGATGACAGCGGCCACCGTCGGGTCGACACTCACCGCCCGGGAGGCGTCGATGAACTCTCCCTGCACCTGCAGGTTGAGGGCATTCATCGGGGGCCGGTCGAGACGGATGGTGGCGATGCCCGAGTCGACGTCGACGCTGAGGAACTCACTCATGGCGGGCTCAGTTGCCGTTCAGGCCGAAGGCGGCGCCAGGCGCGCCGTCAGCCCGCGCAGCATCGGCGTCCGACTGAGCAGCGGCCTGGGCCTGCGCCTGCTGCATGATGTCGTCCATCCCTTCCTCGCCGATGGCGCGCTGGTGCCACAGGCTGACTCCGTGGAGCACGAGCGGGATGGTCACCATCAACAGGCTGCGCAGGTCCGCTCCCTGCGGCAGCAGGTGCTCGGAGGTCACCAGGAGGGTGTCCTCGGCGATCGCGGTCTTGATCATGTTGAAGGCGATGTTGACGTCATTGCACGCCTCCAGGCGCTCGCCGCGGTCCTCCGGGACCGGCTCGGCGAGGCGCCACTGGCCGAAGAGCCGCACGACCTGGGCGTCCTCGTCGGAGGCGCGGATGAAGAGTTGCTGGTCCTGGAAGAGGAAGGTGATGTCCCCGTCGTCATCGACTGTGGGCTGCAACTCCAGGCTGGTCAGGGCCTCGATCAGGCGGTCGCGCAAGGAGGCCTCGGCCGGCGGGGCGTCGGATGCAGCGGGCGCTCCGAAGCCGGGCAGATTGGGCAGGGCGGTGGGATCGGTCATTGCACCAACGTACTAGTCCTTAGGCTAGGGGCCATGCCGCCTCGTGACGGGGGTCCGTCGTTTGCCCCCGGAATGACTCTGACCCCCCACGGTGCGCACTTCGCGGTCTATGCCGGACACGCCGACGAGGTCGCGCTCGCCGTTCTCGATGACCACCGCGGCGAGGACCGCATCCCCCTGGCCGGTTCCCCCGACGGCTGGTGGTTGGGGCACGCCGACGGCCTCGCGCCGGGCGCTCGCTATGGCGTCCGGGCCCGCGGACCCCGCCGCGCCGAACAGGGGCACTGGTACGACGATTCCGTGCTGCTCCTCGATCCGTATGCCCGCGCCATCGACCACGGTGGCCGCGCCGTGCTTGTCGAGGACACCTTCGACTGGGGCGACGATGCGCCACCGCGCACCCCGTGGACTCAGACCGTCATCTACGAGGCCCACGTCCGCGGCCTGACCATGACCCATCCGGCCGTCCCGGTCCAGCACCGGGGCACGTATGCCGGCGTGGCCCACCCCGCGATCATCGCCCACCTCCAGCGCATCGGCGTCACCGCCATCGAGCTCCTTCCCGTGCACGCATCGATCACCGAGCCGGCGATCCAGGCCCGCGGCCTGGTCAACTACTGGGGCTACAACACCCTGGGCTTCTTCGCCCCCAACAACCGCTATGCCGCGGCCACCCACCCGCAAGGCGTGGTCGATGAGTTCAAGTCGATGGTCAAGGCGCTGCACGCCGCCGGCATCGAGGTCATCCTCGACGTGGTCTACAACCACACCGCCGAGCAGGGCAATGACGACGGCCAGATCCTCAGCTGGCGCGGTCTGGACAACCGCGCCTACTACCGCCTCGACCCCTATGGCGCGGACCTCAATCTCACCGGCTGCGGCAACAGCCTCAACACCCATCACGAGGTCTCCCGCCGCCAGGTCCTGGACTCGATGCGCTACTGGGTCACCGAGATGCACGTCGACGGCTTCCGTTTCGATCTGGCCGTCACCTTGGCCCGCGGTCGCAATCACGACTTCGACCCGGACCACGCCTTCTTCGCCGCCGTCCGCAGCGACCCCGTGCTCGGCGCGACCAAGCTCATCGCCGAACCCTGGGACTGCGGCATGGGCGGGTGGCGCACCGGCCAGTTCCCGCGCCCGTTCAGCGAGTGGAACGACCGCTACCGCGACGACGTGCGCACCTTCTGGCTCACCGATCTCGCTGCAACCTTCGCCGGCCAGCCCGGCCACGGGGCCCGCGAGCTGGCCACCCGCCTCGCCGGCAGCCAGGACCTCTTCTGGACCCACGAGCGCAACCCGACCGCGTCGATCAACTTCGTCGCGGCTCACGACGGGTTCACGGCCGCCGACCTGACGGCCTACAACGAGAAGCGCAATGAGGGCAATCTCGAAGGCAATCGCGACGGCTCACCGCACAATCGCTCGTGGAACCACGGTCACGAGGGTGCCACCGACAACGCCGACACACTCGCCTGGCGGCGACGGAGCCTGCGCAATCTGCTGGCCACCTTGCTGGTCTCGGCCGGAGTGCCGATGATCAACGCGGGCGATGAGTTCGGGCGCACGCAGCACGGCAACAACAATGCCTTTTGCCAGGACAACGAGATCGGGTGGATGGACTGGGACTGGCAACCGTGGCAGGACCAGCTCGTCCAGAGCATCGCCGCGCTCGCCGCCATCCGCCGCGCGCACCCGGTGCTCCAGCGCGATCGATTCTTCCTCGGCACCCCGGCGTATGACGGCGGCCCCGCCGACGTCAGCTGGCTCGGCCAGGACGCCCGCCCGCTGACTCCGGAGCAGTGGGAGGGGCGCGGCCTGCGGACCCTGTCGATGCTGATCGGCGCGCACCGACCGCAGGACAGCGACATTCTCGTGGTCGTCAATGGCGCGATTCACGATGCCCAGGTCACCCTTCCTGATGTCTCGGGCCGCCGCACGATGCGCCTGCTGTGGGACTCCACGTGGGAGCAGGATCCCGGCGAACCCCAGGTCCGCTTCCCCGGCACCCAGGTTTGCGCCGGACCGACCAGCCTTCAGGTCTGGGCCAGCGAGACGGTCACCGACTGAGCCCGCTCCCCCTGCACGACGAGGCGGCCACCAGATAGCGTTGTCGTGTGACGCCCGATACGCCTGCGGCTGCGATGATGCCCGCATCCTCGACCTCGTCCGCACCGACCTCCGCGCAGTCCGCCACGGACTCCGCGCCGTCGACCAACGGCCATGCCGCCCCCAGGACCGGCGCCCCACAAAACCCGATCGGGCGCATCCCGGTCCAGGATGTCTCCCCCCTCGTCGACGGCGGTGCGCGCCCGGCGAAGGCGGTCGTCGGCGAGACCTTCACCGTCAACGCGACGGTCTTTCGCGAGGGGCATGACGCGGTCAATGCGAATCTGGTCCTGACCCGTCCCGATGGCAGCGAGATCTACCTGCCGATGGACTGCATCAACCCCGGACTCAATCTCTGGGTCGCCGAAGTCACCCCGGACGAGCCGGGCTACTGGACCTATCGCGTCGAGGGCTGGTCGGACCTCTTCGGCACCTGGGAGCACGACGCGACGATCAAGGTCGCTGCAGGGGTTGACACCGAACTCATGCTCACCGAGGGAGTGCTGCTCCTGCAGAAGGCCGCCGCCCAGGAGGGCCGCAGCGGCCAGGGCCGGCTCCTGCTCGACGAGGCGGTCTCCGGACTCCAAAACACCTCCCAAACTGCCATGGCACGCCTGCATGCCGGCGTCAACCGTGACATCCACGCCGAGATGGCCGCGCTCCCGATGCGCCAATACATCTCTCCCACAGCGGATTTCCCGCTCCTCGTCGAACGTGAACGCGCGCTCTACGGCGCGTGGTACGAGATCTTCCCGCGGTCCGAGGGTTGCTACTACGACGAGACCACCGGCGAGTGGGTCTCCGGCACGTTCGCTACGGCAGCCAAGCGCCTGCCGGCGATCGCGAAGATGGGCTTCGACGTCGTCTATCTCACGCCGATCCACCCGATCGGCACGGCGGCGCGCAAGGGCCCGAACAACACCCTGAACGCCGGCCCCAAGGACCCCGGCAGCCCGTATGCCATCGGGTCACCCGCCGGCGGTCACGACGCCCTCCACCCCGACCTAGGCACCTTCGACGACTTCGATGCCTTCGTCGCCGAGGCTGCGCGCAATGACCTCGAGGTGGCCATGGACATTGCCCTTCAGGCCTCCCCCGACCACCCGTGGGTGCAGACCCACCCCGAGTTCTTCACCACCCGCGCCGACGGCACCATCGCGTTTGCCGAGAACCCCCCGAAGAAGTACCAAGACATCTACCCCCTCAACTTCGACAACACGCCCGCCGAGGCGTATGCCGAGGTGCGCCGCGTCATCCAGGTCTGGATCGACCACGGGGTCAAGATCTTCCGCGTCGACAATCCGCACACCAAGCCGGTGGAGTTTTGGCAGTGGCTGATCGCCGATGTCGCCAAGGACCACCCGGACGTGATCTGGCTGGCCGAGGCGTTCACCAAGCCGGCGATGATGCACACGCTGGGTAAGGTCGGCTTCCAGCAGAGCTACACCTACTACGCCTGGCGCAACCAGGCGTGGGATCTGCGCGAATACGTCGAGGAGCTCGCGGGTGACGCGGCGTCCTACATGCGCCCGTCGTTCTGGCCGACGACGCACGACATCCTCACCCCTTATATGCAGTTCGGCGGGCTCGCGGCCTGGAAGGTCCGCGCCGCGCTCGCGGCGATGCTCTCGCCCACCTATGGGATCTACACCGGCTACGAGCTGATGGAGCACGTGGCCCGCCCCGGCGCCGAGGAGCAGATCGATAACGAGAAGTACCAATACAAGGACCGGCGCTGGGCCGACTACGACAAGGGCGGTCCCAAGGAAGGGCAGTCGCTGGCGGGCTACCTGACGCGGCTCAATGAGATCCGTCGCGAGCACCCCGCCCTGCACTGGCTGCGTAATGTCCGCTTCCACCACGTGGAGGATGAGAATCTGCTCTGCTTCTCCAAGCGACGCATCCTGCGTAATGGCGAGGAGGACACGATCATCGTCGTCGCGAATCTCGACCCGCACTCGACCCGTTCGTCGGTCGTCCACCTCGACATGCCCGAGCTCGGGATGGGTTATGGCGACAGCTTCATCGCCGAAGACCTCCTCACTGGCGCCGAATGGCGTTGGTGGGAGCGGAACTTCGTCCGCCTCGGCCCTGAGTGGGAGCCCGTTCACATCATCAAGGTCCGGCGCGACTGATGGCCCTGCTGCACAAGGGCGCCTCCATCTCGCCCGCCAAGAAGGACGCCATTGCCGCCTGGATCGGCAGCCAACGCTGGTATGCCGCCAAGGGCCGCACCCCGGCGCTGCGGCCCCTTTTCGCGTGGCGTCTGGACGACCCGGAGGGCGAGGTCGGCATCGAGACCTTCGTCATCGCCGACGACGCGACGTCGCCGCCGATCGTCTACCAGGTGCCGCTGACCTATCGCGGGGCGCCCCTCGGCGGCGCCGACGCCGCGCTCGTCGGCGTGGTCGAGCATTCGGTGCTGGGCACGCGCTATGTCTATGACGCCCCCCACGACCCGGTGTATGCCGCCCAGTTGTTCGCGCTCGCCATCGGCGAGGTCGAGGCCGCGTCGAGCAGCATCACCGACGCCGTCGAGCCGGCGGTGAACGGCATCGGCATGGGGACTCGGGGCTGGCGGCTGACCGAGTCGCGCGTCCTGTCCGGCGAGCAGTCGAACACCTCGATCATCGGTATGGCGGTTGACGCAGACGGTGAGCCGCAGCCGGTTATCATCAAGGTCTTCCGGGCGCTCGCGGACGGACGCAACCCCGATGTCGAACTGCAAGGCGTCCTCGCCGCTGCCGGGAGCACCCGGGTCCCGGCCAGCCTCGGCGCGGTCGCCGGGAGCTGGCCCGAAGCCGGCAAGCCGGGCCGTAAGGCCGCCCCGGATGCCGGGGTCGCAACCGGGCATCTGGCCTTCGCCCAGGAGTTCCTCCCCGGCGCGCAGGATGCGTGGCGCGAGGCCCTGGTCGCGGCCGGCCACGGAACGGACTTCGCCGCCGGGGCCCGCACCCTCGGGGACGCCACGGCCGAGGTCCATTCGCTACTCGCGGAGCGCCTGCCGACCGAGCCCGCCGACCCCGACCGCGTCGCCGAGACCATCGCCGAAATGCGGTCGCGCGCCGCCGCCGCGGTGGCCGAGGCTCCGCAGCTCGCCTCGCGCGCCGACGCCATCGATGCGGTGTATGACGCTGCGGCACAGGCGGATTGGCCAGCTTTCCAACGGATCCACGGCGACTATCACCTCGGCCAGGTCCTCCACGTCCCCGAGCGCGGGTGGGTCCTGCTCGACTTCGAAGGCGAGCCGTTGCGTCCCCTCGCCGAGCGCACGCGCACGGATCAGCCGTTGCGCGATGTCGCGGGCATGCTTCGGTCGTTCGACTACGCCGGTGGCTCCGTCGAGCAGAGCACGCGCGGGCACTCGGCCCGCGACTGGGTCGAGAACGCGCAACAGGCCTTCATGGATGGCTACGCCGCGCGCGCGGGGCACGATCCGCGCGACGCGCAGGCCTTGCTCTTCGCCTACTTGGTGGACAAGGCTTTGTACGAGGTCGTCTACGAAGTACGCAATCGGCCGGACTGGATCGGCATACCGCTCACTGCACTGGACCGGCTCCTGCCCGACGCAGGACAGACAAAGGAGGACCAACCGTGACCCCCACGCCCCCGAGCGCACTCCCCGGAGCGCGCTGGTCGTTGGCCAATGGCCGTCACCAGCAACCGCACGACCTGCTCGGCCAGCACGTGGAGGCCGATGGTCTGCGGATCCGCGTGCTCCGCCCGCTGGCACAGCACGTTCGCGTCCGTTTCGAGGACGAGGAGATCATCGATCTCGCGCATGAATCCGACGGCGTCTGGAGCGGCGTGCGTCCGGGCCTGGACAAAACTCTCGACTACCGCATCCTGACCACCTGGGGCGACGGGATCGAGCACGAGCAGGACGACCCCTACCGCTTCGCCCCCACCGTGGGCGACATCGACCGTTTCCTCATCAACGAGGGCCGGCACGAGAAGCTGTGGGACATCCTCGGCTCCCACGTCAAGACGTATGACGGCCCGATGGGCTCGGTGACCGGCGCCTCCTTCGCGGTGTGGGCACCGCGGGCGAAGTCGGTCTATGTCGTCGGCGACTTCAACGGCTGGGACAACCGGAGCCACCCGATGCGCCTGCTCGGCAACTCCGGCATCTGGGAGATCTTCATCCCCGGCGTCGGGGCCGGCACCACCTACAAGTACCGCATCCGCGGCGCAGACGATGTCGAGCGCGACAAGGCCGACCCGATGGCCCAGCGCACCGAGACCCCGCCCCGGACCGGCTCGGTCGTCCACGACTCGGCCTACCCCTGGGGCGACGCGACGTGGCAAGACACCAAGGCCGCGACCAACCCGCACAACGGGCCGATGAGCATCTACGAGGTGCACCTCGGCTCCTGGCGGGCCGGGCTGAGCTATGTCGAGCTGGCCGAACACCTCGTCAACTATGTCTCCGACCTCGGCTTCACGCACGTGGAGTTCCTGCCGGTGATGGAGCACCCATACGGCCCGTCGTGGGGCTATCAGGTGACCGGGTACTACGCGCCGACGGCACGCTTCGGCACGCCCGACGATTTCAAGTTTCTCGTCGACAAGCTGCACCAGGCGGGCATCGGCGTCATCCTCGACTGGGTGCCGGCGCACTTCCCTCGCGACGAATGGGCGCTGGCCCGCTTCGACGGGCTCGCGCTCTACGAGCACGCCGACCCGCGTCGCGGCGACCAGCCGGACTGGGGCACCCACATCTTCGACTTCGGCCGCAAGGAGGTGCGCAACTTCCTCGTCGCCAACGCCCTCTACTGGATGGAGGTCTTCCACGTCGACGGCATCCGGGTCGACGCAGTCGCCTCGATGCTCTACCTCGACTATTCCCGGCGCAGCGGCGAGTGGCTGCCGAACCAGTACGGCGGGCGCGAGAACCTCGAGGCGATCGGGCTGTTGCAGGAGACCAACGCCACGGCCTACAAGTCGGCGCCCGGTGTGGTCACCGTCGCCGAGGAGTCGACCTCCTGGCCGGGCGTCACCCGCTCGACCGACTCCGGCGGCCTCGGCTTCGGTCTGAAGTGGAATATGGGCTGGATGAACGACTCGCTGCGCTACCTGCAGCGCGACCCCGTGCACCGCCAGTACCACCACAACCTGCTCACCTTCTCGCTGATGTACGCCTACAGCGAGAACTACGTGCTGCCGATCAGCCACGACGAGGTCGTCCACGGCAAGGGCTCGCTGCTGGGCAAGATCCCTGGCCACCGGTATGACCAGTTGGCCACCCTGCGCGCCTACCTCGCCTACATCTGGAGCCACCCCGGCAAGCAGTTGCTCTTCATGGGCTGCGAGTTCGCGCAACCCTCCGAATGGGCCGACGGCCGGTCCCTGGACTGGTGGCTGCTCGATCACGCCGCGCACTACCGGGTGCACAACTTGGTCAAGGAACTGAACAAGCTTTACCGCGGACACAAGGCGCTCTGGGGCCAGGATTCCTCGCCCGCCGGCTTCGAGTGGCTCAACCCGCACGACAATGCGGGTAACACCTTGTCCTATGTCCGCTTCGGCGAGGGCGACCGTGGCGGCAACAGCGCCGTCGTCGCGATCATCAACTTCGGTGGCAACGCTCGCGACGGCATGCGCTTCGGCTTGCCGTATGCCGGCGAGTGGGAGGTTGTGCTCGACACCTCCGGCTTCGATGAATACGGCTCACCCTCGCAGGCGGGCGTTGTCCTGACCGCCGAAGAGCAGCCGTGGGAGAACCAGCCCCACTCCGCGGTCATCTCGGTGCCGAAGCTCTCGGCGCTCTACCTCGCCCCCAAGGCCCACACAGCGGAAGGAACGGAGAGGTGACCCATCCCCGCGCCGGTCAGGTCGCCCTCCCCGAGGACCTCGTCGACGTTGCCCACCTGGTCACGCTCTACTACACCGGCAAGCCGGACCCGGAGAATATCGATCAGCAGGTCGCCTTCGGCACCTCCGGCCACCGCGGGTCCTCGCTCAAGACCGCCTTCAACGAAGATCACATCCTGGCGACCACCCAGGCGATCGTCGACTACCGGCGTGAGCAGGGCTTCGACGGCCCGCTCTTCATCGGGCGCGACACGCATGGTCTCTCGGAGCCGGCGTGGGCGTCGGCGCTCGAGGTGCTCGTCGCCAATGACGTGACGGTGTTGGTCGACGCGGCGGACCGCTATACGCCGACGCCCGCGGTCTCGCACGCGATCCTGACCGCCAACCGCGGCAAGATCGGCGGCGTCGACGACCTGCCGGCGCACACCGGGCTCGCCGACGGCATCGTCGTGACGCCGTCGCACAACCCCCCGAGCGATGGCGGCTTCAAATACAACCCGCCGCACGGCGGGCCGGCCGACACCGACGCCACCAAGTGGATCGCCAACAAGGCCAACGACTACATCCGGGCCGGTCTGGCCGGCGTCAAGCGCATCCCGTTCGCGCGGGCGCGGGCCGCGTGCACGGCATACGACTATCTGGGCACCTATGTAGACGATCTGCCCAATGTCGTCGATCTCGCCGCCATCAAGGGGGCGGGGGTGCGCATCGGCGCCGACCCGCTCGGTGGGGCAGCGGTCGACTACTGGGGCGCGATCGCCGAGCGGCACGGGCTCGACCTGACGGTCGTCAACCCGCTGGTCGATGCGACGTGGCGCTTTATGACCCTCGACTGGGACGGCAAGATCCGCATGGACTGCTCCTCTCCCTCGGCGATGGCCTCGCTGATCGCCCAGCGCGACCGCTACGACATCGCGACGGGCAATGACGCGGACTCCGACCGCCACGGCATCGTCACCCCGGACGCCGGGCTGATGAACCCGAACCACTACCTCTCGGTGGCCATCCAGTACCTCTTCGGCGGGTCGCGGCCCGGCTGGCGGGCCGACGGCTTCGTCGGCAAGACGCTGGTGTCGAGCTCGATGATCGACCGGGTCGCGGCCGACCTCGGGCGGCGACTGGTCGAGGTGCCTGTGGGCTTCAAATGGTTCGTGCCCGGGTTGCTCGACGGGTCGGGCCCGTTCGGCGGCGAGGAGTCGGCCGGTGCGTCCTTCCTGCGGATGGATGGCACGGTGTGGACCACCGACAAGGACGGCATCCTGCTGGCCCTACTCGGCTCGGAGATCCTTGCCAAGACCGGCAAGAGCCCGAGCGCGCTCTACGTCGAGCTGACCGCCCGGCACGGATCGCCGGCGTATGCCCGCATCGACGCCCCCGCGAACCGGGAGCAGAAGGCCAAGCTGGCGGCCCTGTCCCCCTCGGACGTGACCGCGGAAACTCTTGCGGGCGAGCCGATCACCGCCAAACTGACCCGGGCCCCGGGCAATGACGCGCCCATCGGCGGGCTCAAGGTCGTCACCGAGTCGGCGTGGTTCGCCGCCCGGCCGAGCGGGACCGAGGACGTCTACAAGATCTATGCCGAATCCTTCAAGGGTGCCGAACACCTGGCCGAGGTCCAGGCTTCGGCCCGCGAGGTGGTCTCGGCCGCCCTGGGCTGACGAGTTCTGCCATGGTTGAGGGCCTGGGCGCATCGGCGCCCGGGCCCTCGCCGCGTTCTGGCGCCGAAGGTGCTCAGGTCAGCGGTCCGGTGTGACCCGTGTCGTGGCCGAAGATCAACGTGGTCCGGCTGTGCGCCACCGCTGGGTGGGTGGTGACGCGATCGAGGATCCACTCCCGCAGGGCGCTCGCCGAGGGGAGCGCGACGTGCAGGAGATAGTCGTCGTCGCCGGCGACGTGGAAGCTCTGCATGACCTCGGGCAGCCGGGGCACGGTCGAGGTGAAGGCGTCGATATGACGACGATCGTGCGCGCGGAGCCTAACCGCCACGATGGCCTGGACCGGACGGCCGACCCGCTCGGGGTCGACGTCGGCGTGGAAGCCGCGAATGACACCGCGGTCGATCAGTGCGCGCACCCGCAGGAGGGCCGTCGATGCCGCGACGCCGGCCCGGGCGGCCAGCCGGTTGTTGGCGAGCCGGGCATCGGCGATAAGGGCGGCCAACAGGGCCTGGTCGACGTCGTCGAGTTCGTCCGACATGGCGAAGATCCTTCGGTCCCGGTGGCTCATCAAGCCCGATCGCTGCAACGATAGGCGACCTAATGGGCGAATTAGCGTGAGTTGTTCGATCTATCGCCACGTGCACCGCAGCATCTGCGACGGTTGCGGGATGACAGCGTCGTCACCTTCCGCCACCCTCGACACCCGAGCGGTCCACGCCGGCCGCCAAGACCTCACCGATCTGGGCGTGCACGCCCCGCCGATCGACCTGTCCACGACGAATCCGCTCGGTGACGTCGAGGCGGGAGGAGCGGCATACGAGCACCTCGCCGGCGGCGATCCGCCGCACCCGGGCGACTCGAATGTCTATGCGCGGCTGTGGAATCCGACCGTGGCACGGTTCGAGGCCGCGGTCGCCGAGTTGGAGGGCGGTGCTGCCGGCGTAGCCTTCGCCTCTGGAATGGCCGCCATGAGCGCCACCCTGCTGGCGATGACCGCCGACGGGCGCAATCACGTCGTGGCCGTCCGGCCGCTCTACGGCGGGACCGATCACCTGCTCGCGACTGGACTGCTCGGCACCACGATCACCTATGCCGATCCCGACGCCATCGGCGCCGCCATCACCCCGCAGACCGGGCTCGTCGTCGTCGAGACGCCGGCCAATCCCACGCTGGAGTTGCTTGATCTGCGGGCTGTCGCGGCGGCAGCCGGTGAGGTGCCCGTGCTGGTCGACAACACCTTCGCCACGCCGGTGCTGCAGCGCCCGCTCGCCCTTGGCGCACGTATCGTCCTGCACTCGGCGACGAAATTCCTCGGCGGGCACGGCGATGCGCTCGGCGGCGTCGTGGTCACCGACGAGGCGACGGCAGGGCGCATCCGGCCGGTGCGCGCCATCACCGGCGGCGTGCTCAGCCCCTTCACCGCCTATCTGCTGCACCGGGGACTGCCGACAATGCCGATCCGGGTGCGCGCCCAGCAGGAGAGCGCGCGCATCATCGCCGGGCAGTTGGCCGGTCACCCCGCCATCCGGCGCGTCTTCCACCCGTCGCTCGAGGAGTGCGACCCGCTCGGGCTGGTGGGGCCGGGGCGGCAGATGGCCGGGCCGGGGTCGTTGCTGGCCTTCGAGCTCGTCGACGGCTACGAGGCGGCGGCCGCGGTCGCCAAACGCGTTCGGCTGATCACGCACGCCGTCTCGCTCGGCGGCGTCGACTCGCTCATCCAACATCCCGCCGGGCTCACACATCGGCCGGTGGCTGCCGAGGCGAAGCCGAATGCCGGCGTGCTGCGCCTGTCGGTGGGTCTGGAATCGCCCGGGGACCTGCTCGCCGATCTCGACCAGGCGCTGGCCTGATCGACGCTCTGCCCGGACCGGCGCCGCTCGCGCCGACATACTGAAGCGATGAAGGCCGAAGAAGTCATCACCAATCTCCACACCAAGGACGTCGAGAAGGCGCGGGACTTCTTCGGTGTGCTCGGCCTGAGCCAGACCACGCTCGACCTGGGTTGGGTGACGCGCTTCAGCTCGCCCGAAACCGGTGCCAGCGTGCAGGTGGTCACGGCGGATGCGAGCGCGCCCGCGGACTCGCAGTTGACGATCAAGGTCGATGACGTCGACGGAGCGTATGCCGTGATGCAGGAGCGGGGATACGAGATCGTGCATCCGCTGACGGACGAGCCGTGGGGCATCCGCCGCTTCTTCGTCCGCTCCCCCGACGGTCAGGTCGTCAACGTCGCGCACCACCGCGTGTGAGCGGTGCCCGGTGGGCGGGCGATCGGTGGGCGGGCGATCGGTGGGCATCGGTGCGGGCGAGATCTGGCACTGGCCTAGGTAGCGCGGCACTCACGCGGTTGTCGCGACCTGCCAGCGCTCCCCCGACCAGAGAAGCTCCAGATGCACCAGGGCAGCATCCCGTCCCGGCGTCGTCGTCGTGCGGCCGTCCGGGCCGCGGATGGTGAAGGCACTCGAGTCGACTTCGGCATCGAGCACGATCCGTTCGGCGTCCGGCCCCGGCGCAGGCCGCGCCGTGGCCTTGAGGACGACGAACTCCAGGCCCGTATAACGCAAGCCGCGCTCTGCGGCCTTCGACACCGCCGCACTATCGGCCTTGAACGCCTCGGACTCGGGCGCGTTGAGCTCGCGGACGATACCGAGATCGAGCGTGGCCCAGGCCTCGGCGCGTAGGTCGGCCAGTGCCTGCGCGACAACCACGGGATTGGTCAACGGGCCGGTGAGATCGGCCAGCGGATCTGCCAGCGTCGGAGCCGTCGCGGACGAGGTGGGCGAACTCTGGGACTTTGAAGGAGTGCCAGCGGCCGACGGTCGTGCGCCCGGGCTCGGGGCCGTCGCGGTCGTGCTGGGGGTCGTCGCGGTCGGGACGGCTGCGCTGCGGGACGTCGGAAGGGGGGTGGCGGCCGACGGTCCCGCAGAACTCGGCACCGGCTTGGCCGAGATGGGCAGCGTGCGCGACGTCGCGGTCGTGGTGCCCGCCGGCGGTTGGGTGGCCGGGCCGGATGCCATCGGCTTAGGGCCGCCTGCGAGCCGGACGAAGACCAGGGCCGACAGCACCAGGGCCAGGCCCATCACCGGGAGGTAGCGGACGGGCGCCTGCGCCAACCACTCCCAGGCGGGCGCCACGCCGGCCAGGGGTGAGCGAGCACGCCCGACGCCACCCACCGCAATGCTGCGCCGAGGGCGCACGCCGCCCCGGGATCGCCGGATCATCCCGACGGGCCGTCGGCCGGATCGCCTGCTCGGCAAACCGCGCCCAGACGTCGATGCCGGCTCGCGACGCTGCCCGGGGACCGTCGAACTGGCGGCGTGGCCTGCGCTGGCACACCCGTCCGTAAGCGACCGGCGGGCCGGGCCGGCCTCGACCGGTAGTGGAATGCCGGCCGACCGGTCAACGCCGATGCCGGCCCTCGACTCGGGAGCCGGACCGGCCGCCGCCTGACCTGCGGGCGGCAGAACGACGCGGACCGCGTCGCGCAACCGCGCGGCTTCCGCGGATGCCGAGCCCACCGAACCGGGAGCCGAGGGGCCGGGCGCCGCCTGACCTGCGGGCGGCAGAACGACGCGGACCGCGTCGCGCAACCGCGCGGCTTCCGCGGATGCCGAGCCCGCCACGTCGGGTGCGACGTGGCCAGCGGCGGATCGGGCGGTCTGTCCTCGCCCGCGCGGAACCGGCGAGCCGGTCGGGGCGGCGAACCGTGCCCGGCTCAGGCGCAGTCGCCCGCCACGTCTCGCGGGCGCATCGTCGAGTTCGCCGGCCCGGGCGCGCATCATCCTGACCAGCTCGTCCATCCCAGGCCGATCCCAGCCGTCCGGCACCGCCAGTGGTTCGGGCGACCCGATGGAGCGAAGGCCGGCGTCGACATCATCGAGAGTCAGGCTGGCACCGGCGCGGTGCGCCTGGTCGAGGGTTGCAATCAACGCCCCGAGCCCCGACCACTCGGCACCGACGTCATCGAGTCCCAGCGCCGCGAGGGCATCCGGCGGCAGAAGGTCAGCGGCCAGGCTCAACAGCCCGGCAATCGCCGATGACTCGAGCTCGCCGCGAGCGTCCCGCGTCGGCACATCCGCCTCACGAGCGCTCACGGCTGCGGCTGAGGCTAGGTCGCGTCCGGTTGCCCCGTCGGGAGCCGATCCAATCGCGCTCTCGCACAACCAGATCGACCCATCCGGGCCGACACCGATGTGCTCGAGCGTGAGTTGCGGAGCCGGCAGGCCGGCACTCGTCATGGCCCCGACGACCGCGCACACGTGCCTCAGGATGCCCAGCACCTGGCCGCGAGGGAGATCGCCCAGCTCATCGACGACCTCGGCAAGCCGATGTCGCGGCGGGTCGGCATAGACCACCGCGACCCCCATGTCCAGGTCGAACGCATCGGCCACCGGCACCATGCCGTCGATCACGAGCTCGAGATACCGAGCGTAGTCGCGTGCGCAGCCCACCGGATCGCGGACGACGAGCACGCGGGCGCCGTCACTCTCCCGAGTGCCCACCCAGGTGGAGGTGGCGCCGCCGGTTTCGCGGCTCGGATCCGCCGGCCGCAGGCGGAAACCGGGAATCACCAACTGACCCATCGCTTGCTCCTCATGCCGAGAGTTGTGCGCGCTTCACACCTTCAACCCTCCCGCACCCGCCCGCTCGCGACTAATAGTTATCCACAGCGACGCCGAAGTCGGCTACCCTCCAGCCTTTTGCGATCCGCCCGCAATCGCCCGGGCGAGCAGTGGTGTCAAGGTGCTGCTTGCTGCCGTCGTCAGGTGCACCGAATCGCGGTAGATCCACACCTCGCCCCGACGCACAGGACAGGAGTCCCCATCGCAGACCTTGTCCGTCAGGTCGAGAAATTGGGCCCCATTCTTAAGAACGACCTCTCGAGATGCGGCCTGGATGGCGCGTTTGATTCGCGTAAGTCGAATTGCGTGGGCGCAGCGATCCACAGAGAACAACAGCCCCCCGGCACATCGCGCCGGCTCGAATCCCGCCATCTCGCCGGATTCGGTCGGGTAGCGACCTGGGGTGGTGCCAATGACCACGACGTGGTGTCCAAGATCAGTGATGCCCGCTATGGATTTGTCCAAGCCGTCGAGGTATAATCTCCGCTTGTCCTCCGGACTCGTCAGACCTGCGAGCCCCATCGGCAAATCGGTTCGGAAGACGTAAGTATCCGACGTGCTGATGACGACGTCCCCGAGAGGAACGTCGGCGAGCCAAGTCAGCGTCGCGGCAAATCGCGCGCCGCATTTCGTGATGCGCTGGGTGGGTTGGTGATCGCGACCAGCGAAAAAACACCCCGAGGAGGTCCGGATCGCGAGTGGCCTGTTCTGCTCCGCGGCGGCACCGATCATGCCCTCGCTCAGGGCACCTGCCAGAGAGTCGCCCACCAAGTAAATCGGCGAGTTCCCGGGGAATTCGTCCCAGGTGCACGCGTTCTTGGGCCACGGATTCGCGTCGCACCCGCGCACATGATCGACGTGGTCTGCTGCAAGTTGTGCAGCCATCTGCTGCTTGGCGGTGTCATTCCATTGCACTCTCGCCCCCTGCCGTAGGACTAAGGCGAGGCCCGTCGGGACGACAAGCAGCGCGAGAGTGAAGGCGACCAAGCGTCGCCCGCCGAGTTCCCGATTGTTCCGAATGGGCTCCTCGATAAAGGTGAAGGACAGCGATGCCATTATCAAAGATAAACCGGCAGCCAAAAAGGCAGCTAGTGGGAGCCCGGGCCACAGGGCTGCGGCAATGACAATGCATGGCCAGTGCCACAAATACCACGAGTACGACCGATCGCCAATCCACGTCATCCACCGGGCGGCCAATCCCCGGACCACCAGGCCCGACCGGCGTGGATCCGTGCCGGCGACAATCAGCGCCGCAGCGGCGAGAACGGGGGGCAAGGCCCGATAGCCAGGGAACCCATCACCTGTAAGTACGACACTCGACCACACAAGGACGGCAACACCGCACCAGCCAAGGGTGGCGAGCAATCTTGCCGGCAGTCTGCCGATCCGTTCGTCGAGGAGCGCGACCAATGCACCAGCGGCGAACTCCCATGCCCGGGCGGGTGAGCTATAGAACGCCGTCGCATCAGGTGCTGGGATGGCACGGATGATGCGCAGTCCCTGAGTCAGAGCAATGCACAACGCCAATGAGCCGAGAAGGACGAGAGTGACAGCGCCGACCATCGAGCTGGTGCGGGTCAGCCTGAGGGCGCGTGCGCCCACCCACACCCCCATGGCAAGGATCGCGGGGAAGGCGAGGTAGAACTGCTCCTCGACCCCGAGAGACCAGATATGAAGGAGAGCGTTGCCCTCGGCGCTGCGGGCGAAATAACCGTCGTCAGCATTGATCATCCCGACGTTTGCAAGCATTGGCATCGCAAGCGTGCCCGTTTGCGCCACTTGTTGCTGCGCCCCGATGGGGGACAAGATCAGTGCGGCACAAACAACGACAACGACGACGACTAGCGCCAGTGCCGGGAGAATCCGGCGCACGCGACGGGCATAAAAGCGTCGCATGTCGATGCACCCGGCGGCGTTGAGTTCCCGGGCGAGCATCCCAGTGATAACGAAACCAGAGATGACGAAGAAGACGTCCACGCCAACAAATCCACCGCGAACGGGAAGGCCGGCATGAAAGAGGACGACGAGGATGACGGCGGTTGCGCGCATGCCTTGGATATCCGGCCGAAAGTGCACGTGAGTGACCTTAGCAAACGGGTCGTGAGCGAGGACCTACTCGACGCAGCGGCACGTCGGGTCAAGCGGACAAACGGCCCATGATTGAGCCGACAATGGCCTCGTCGCCGGCATACGGCTTCGAGGAACGCGGCCAGGGGCAGACGACATCGGTGAAGCCGAGGTCGGCGGCCCGGCCGACGGCGTGCTCGAAGGCGTCGACGCCCGCGAAGGCGTAGTCGGGGCAGGAGTCCAGGGACAGATAGCGCGCCAGCGCTCGTGTGCGACCCTGCCGCTCGATCTCCTCCTCGGCGCGCGCAACGACCTCGGCGACCAGGCGCCACCACGCCGGGCCGTCGTCCGCTCGTCCGGCATAGGTCAGCCAGCCGTCGCCACGTTCGACGGCCAGGCGGATGGCCCGCGGGCCGTTGGCCGCCACGATGAGCGGCACCCCGAGCGCCCCGCCGGCATTGACCGGGCCCGGCAGGCTGCCGGCACCCGCACTGGCATACCAGTCGCCGTCGACGGTGACCGGGTTCTCGCGCAGCAGCCGATCGAGGAAATCGACGAACTCACCGAACCGGCGCGTCCGCTCCCCCAGCCGTATGCCGGCGTGCGTCAGTTCGGCGTCCAGGTTGCCCCCGGCGCCGACTCCGAGCAGGAAGCGTCCCGCCGAGATGTCGTGCAGCGCAAGGATTTCGCGGATGAACTGCGCCGGGTGATGATTGTTGGGCGAGGACACCAGAGTGCCCAGCCCGATGCGCGTTGTGTTCAGGGCCGCTGCCACCAGCGTCGGGATGGCCGCGAACCACGGCGAGCCGCGCATCGGCTCCCAGCTCATGTGGTCGTAGGTCCAGGCGTGGTCGAAGCCGAGATCCTCGGCCAACCGCCAGTCCCGCTCGGCCTGCGCCCACGGCCGGTCGGGCAGGATCGTCACACCGACCCGGATGTGGTCAGGCATCGGCCCCCGCGCGGTCGGCGCGCGCCAGGACCGAGGGTGCCCAGATGCGCGAGCCCACGTCATACGAGAAGGCGGGGACCAGCAGCGACCGGACGATCAAGGTGTCGATCAGCACGCCCAGAGCAACGATGAAACCGATCTGGGCGAGGAAAATCAGCGGCAGCACCGCGAGCGAGGAGAAGGTCGCCGCGAGCACGATGCCCGCCGACGTGATCACCCCGCCGGTGACTGCGAGCGCCACGAGGATCCCTGGCCTGGTGCCGCGGCGTTGCGACTCCTCTCGCACCCTGGTCATCAAGAAGATCGAATAGTCGATGCCGAGGGCCACGAGGAAGACGAAGCCGTAGAGCGGCGTCGCCGGGTCCGAGCCGGGGAAGTCGAAGAGGTGGTTGAAGGCCAGCGCTGATGCTCCGATGGTGGCGCCGAAGGAGACCAGGTTGGCGACGACCAAGATCACGGGGGCGACCAGGGATCGCAGCAACAGGGCCAGCACCACGAAGATCACCAGCAAGGTGGCCGGGATGATCACCTTGAGGTCGCGATTGGTGGCATCGAGGACATCGAGGTTGATGGCCGTCGTGCCGCCGACGAGAGCATCCGGCGAGACGGCATCGAGGTCGGCCCTCAGCCGCTTGACGATCTCGGTAGCCTCGGGCGAGTCGGCGGGCACGGTCAGCACGGCGGTGATGGGCACCAGGCCGTCGATAGCGGCCGGCGGCGGGGCTCCGCCCCCGAGCCCGATGACGGGATCGGAGACACCCTTCTCGCTGCCGAGCCGGTCGACAACCCCTTGGGCGACGGCCTGGGGGGCGATGATCTGCACCGGTTGACCGGCGCCGGCCGGGAAGTGGCGGGCCAAGACTTCACTGCCGGTCACCGAGTCGGTCTTGTTGAGGAACAACTCGGAGGTGGAGACGCCCTCGGCCTTGAAGGTCGGCAGGAATGCGGCCAGCGCGAGCAACCCGGCGAGGGTCAACACCCACGTCCGCCGCGGGTGGGCGCCCACGAGTTTGGCCACCCGCCCCCAGATGCCCCGGGTCTCCAAGGCGTCCTCGAGATGGCGGTGGTCGACCTTGGGCACCATCGGCCAGAACGCGCGCCGCCCGATCACCAGGAGTACCGCCGGCAGGAAGGTCAGCGAGGCGATCATGGCCCCGGCGATCCCGAGCGCACCCACCGGTCCCAGACCCGCGGTGCTACCCAGCTTCGAGAGCATCAGGCACAGCAGGCCGAGGATGACTGTGGCCCCGCTGGCCAGAATCGGCTCGACCGAGCCGCGCCAAGCGGACTTCATCGCAACCCAGGTGTCGCTCGTGTCATGCAGGGCCTCGCGGAAGCGGCTGACCAACAACAGGGCGTAGTCCGTCGCCGCGCCCACGACCAGGATGAACATGATCCCCTGCGACTGCCCCGACAACGCGATATGTCCTGCCTTCGCCAGCGGGTACACGGCGAGCGCGGCCAACGCCAGCCCGAAGATGGCGCTCAGCAACACCGCAATGGGCAGGATCGGGCTGCGATAGACGATCAGCAGGATCACCAGGACCACGACCAGCGCAACCCCGAGCAGAACGCCGTCGATCCCTTCGAAGATGGTGATGAAGTCGGCGAGCAAACCGCCCGGACCGGTGACATAACCCGACGTGGTCGTACCGGTCGTGTCCTTCGCCAACTCGGCACGCAGGGCTTTGGCGGCCTCGAAGAGCGGTGAGGTGGAGTTGATCGTCTCCGAGGCCTTGTCGGCGTCGAGGTTGACGATGGTCAAGGTCGCCTTGGTGTCCGCGCTCGGGACCGGTCCGACGACCGGCCCAGAGAGAAACTCGCCCAGGGTGCGCCCCGCCCCGAGTTTCGGCAACGGCAGCTCAGGCACCGCCTTGGCAAAGCCGGACATGGCACCCATGTCGGTCTCGGTCAAGGCACCGGAACTCTCGGTGACGATCAGAAAGGGCAGCGACGTCGAGTCGGAGAACTTCGCGACCAGATTGGTGACCTCAGTGGATTCGGCACTGGCCGGCAGGAAGGAGGCGTTGTCGTTCTTCTGCACCTCCGCGAGCTTCCCGACGAGGGGTCCGCCGACGCCGGCGAGCAACAACCACGCCAGCGCGACCAATGCGGCGAGCAGCCGAGGACGCCGCGACCCCCCCTTCCGCCCGGCGGTCCCCGTCGTGATCCTTGGGGTCGGATTCGTGCTCATTGCCCCGCTCCCATCACGAAGTCCATCACCCTCGGCAGCTGGGCGTCCCACAGCGACCACTCGTGATCTCCAATCCGGAAGTCGGTCGTGACGTCAAGGCCCACGGCTCTCGCGCGCTCGGCAAAGGCGACATTGCCGTCATACAGGCGATCCTCGGTGCCGCAGCCGATCAGCAGCGGCGGCGCCTGGCCGCGCTCGACCAGCGCCATCAGGTCCTCGGTCGCGTCGAGGTCGCCGCCGAAGATGCGCCCGGACACCTCTTCCCGTCGCTCGGGTCGCTCCATCAGCCAGCGCAGGTCGAGCGCCCCGGACAGCGATGCGGCCGCGGCGAAGCGGTCGGGGAAGTTCAGCGCGAGCTTGAGCGCGCCATACCCGCCCATCGACAGCCCAGCAACATAGGTGCGCGCGGGGTCGGCAGTGACCTTGACGAAGTTGCCGACGATCCGCGGCAACTCGTCGGAGACGAAATCCCAATAGGCGTGGCCGTGCCGTTCGTTGGCATAGAAACTGCGGTGCACGGCAGGCATGACGACAGCCAGCCCACGCTCCGCGGCATACCGCTCGACGCTGGTGTAGCGCAGCCAGGCCGTGTGGTCGTCGGACATCCCGTGCAGGAGGTAGAGCACCGGGAAATCGGTAACGACCCCCGCGGCCTCGACCCCAACCTGTTCTGCCGTCACCTGCGGGAGCACGATCATCATGGACGTGCCCACTTCCAAGGTCTCGGCGAAGAAGTCCACCGTCAACAGCGCCACACGCAGCCCCTTTCTCGACTGCGCCCACCCTACGGGCAGCCACCGACAGCGGCCGATAAGGAGCGGGCGGTGCGCACCGGGCGGGAACGGCATACCGTCGGTGCATGCGTTTCGAACACCTCGGCTTTGCGCCCGACTTCGTCGATTACGAGCAGGCGTGGGAACACCAGCGCGCGGTTCACGCGCAGGTCGTCGCGGGCACGCTCCCTGACACCGTTCTGCTGCTCGAGCATGCGGCCGTCTATACGGCGGGCAAACGCACCGAGCCCCACGAGCGGCCGTTCGACGGAACGCGGGTCATCGACGTCGACCGGGGCGGCAAGATCACCTGGCACGGGCCGGGGCAGTTGGTCGGCTACCCGATCGTCACGCTCCCGGACCCGATCGACGTGGTCGCCCACGTGCGCCGGCTCGAAGAGGTCATGATCCGCACGTGCGCCGACTTCGGCGTCGCGGTCGAGCGCGTCGCGGGCCGAAGCGGCGTGTGGGTGCGCGCCGACGAGCGCGGCCCGGACCGCAAACTCGGGGCCATCGGGGTGCGCGTGAGCCAGCGAGTGACGATGCACGGTTTTGCGCTGAACGCCGATGCCGACCTGGCGTGGGCGGACAATATCGTCGCCTGCGGGATCGCCGATGCCGGCGTCTCCTCGCTCACCATCGAAGCCGGTCGCCCGATCACGGTCGCCGACATCCTGCCGTATGCCGAGGCCCACCTCACCGAGATGCTCGCCCTCGTACCGCTCTCGGCGGCCTTCGCACCCGCGTCGTCCGCCGGGACGGATGGATCTGAGGACGGCCCGGCCCCCGCCACCCCGCTCGTCCCCAGGCCCGTCTCAGTCGCCTGAGCCGAGGTGTACCGGGAGCCACGCACGGCCGGGGGCGCCGGCATACGGACGTAGGCTGGGGCCCGTGACGATCGCCCCCGAAGGACGCAAGCTGCTGCGGGTCGAGGCACGCAATGCCGAGACGCCCATCGAGCGCAAGCCTGCGTGGATCCGCACCACCGTCAAGATGGGGCCGCGATTCACCGAGATCGACAAGATGGTCAAGGGCGAAGGCCTGCACACCGTCTGCCAGGAAGCCGGCTGTCCCAACATCTTTGAGTGCTGGGAGGATCGCGAGGCGACCTTCCTCATCGGTGGCGACACCTGCACGCGGCGCTGCGACTTCTGCGATATCGCGACCGGTCGCCCGCAGCCGCTCGACCCCGATGAGCCGCGCCGGGTCGCGGAGTCCGTGAAGTCGATGGGGCTGCGCTATTCGACCGTCACGGGCGTGGCGCGCGACGACCAGCCCGACGGCGCCGCCAGCCTGTTTGCCGCAACGATCCGCGCCATCCACGAGCTCAACCCCAACACCGGGGTCGAGATCCTGCCGCCGGACTTCGGTGCCCGCCCGGAGTTGGTCGGGCAGGTCTTCGACGCCCGGCCTGAGGTCTTCGCCCACAACCTGGAGACGGTGCCCCGGATCTTCAAGCGCATCCGTCCCGCCTTCACCTATGACAAGTCGCTGCGGGTGTTGTCGATGGCGCGCACGGACGGGCTGGTCACCAAGTCCAATCTCATCCTCGGGATGGGCGAGCGTGAGGACGAGATCGCCCAGGCGATCGCCGATCTGTATGACGCGGGGTGCGACATCCTGACCGTCACCCAGTATTTGCGGCCGTCACCGAACCACCACCCGATCGACCGGTGGGTCAAGCCGGAGGAGTTCGTGCACTGGAGCTCGGTGGCCGAGGACATGGGCTTCAAGGGGGTCATGGCCGGGCCGCTGGTGCGTAGTTCCTACCGGGCGGGGCGGCTGTGGGCGAGCGCGATGACCAAGTGGGGACGCGTCATACCGGCTCATCTGACGCACCTGGCCGAAGGGCTGGACGCGCCGGCACGCCAGGAGGCGTCGGCGCTTCTCGCGCGTGGGCTGAGCGGGACCGCCACGACGTAAACTGCGTCGCATGGCCACCAAGGACGCCGCCGAGGCGCCGAAGAAGAAGCGCAACAACCCGTTCAAGCAGATCGCGACGGTCTTCAAGGCGGTCAAGGCCATCGACCCGACCATCACCTGGTGGGTGATGGGGGTCTTCCTCGGCGTCCTGGGGGTCTTCCTCCTGATCGGGCTGCTGCTCAACCACTGGATCTACTTCACGATCATCGGCTTGCCGCTGGCCGCGCTCGCCGCGATGATCGTGCTCTCGCGACGGGGTGAGCGGGCGGCCTTCGGGCAGATGGAGGGCAAGGTCGGTCAGAGCGCCGGCGCCCTGTCGACGCTGCGCAAGGGCTGGTATTACGACCAGGAGCCGGTGGCGGCGGACGTCGCTCGCCCGCAGGAAATCGCCAACGCCGCGGTCGTCTTCCGTGCCCTTGGCCGCCCGGGCGTTGTGCTCCTCGGCGAGGGCCCGTTGCCGCGCGCCAAGAAGCTGGTCGAGAAGGAAGTCAAGAAGGTCAACCGGGTCGCCCCCGGTGTGCCCGTGCACACCTTGTATGTCGGCGACGGCGAGGGCCAGATCGGCGCGCGCAAGATCACCCGGACCTTGGCCAAGCTCAAGCCCGTGCTGACCAATGACGAGATGGCCACGGTCAACCGCCGCCTGAAGTCGATCCCGAGCATCCGCCAGGGCATCCCCGCCGGCATCGACCCCACCAAGGTCCGCATGGACCGTCGCTCCCTGCGCGGCCGCTAAGGGCGCCAGAGCGCCGCCCGTCGCCAGCGGCCGGTGACACGCGCCCGCGGGCGAGCATCCGGCATACGGGCGGGCTGTCTCGGACGGCGAGACGAGCGGGATCACGTAACACGCGCGAAACAGACGGGTGACTATCGATTAATCCGGCACTCGTATGTTGGGCCCAACGCATGGGCGAGCGTACGCGCCCACTCACCCCGCACAGGAGGTTTTCTTGTTCAGCACCGCTGACGACGTGCTCTCCTACATCAAGGAGAACGACGTCAAGTTCGTCGACATTCGCTTCTGCGACCTGCCCGGCATCATGCAGCACTTCAACGTGCCCGCCGAGAGCCTCGACGAAGACTTCTTCACCGTGGGACAGGCCTTCGACGGCTCCTCGATCCGTGGCTTCCAGGCCATCCACGAGTCCGACATGAAGCTGCTCCCCGACGTCGCGACCGCCTTCATCGACCCCTTCCGGGTCGAGAAGACGCTGGTCATGAACTTCTCGATCGTGGACCCCTTCACCGACGAGCCTTACAGCCGCGACCCGCGCAATATTGCCGCGAAGGCCGAGGCCTACCTGAAGTTCACCGGCATCGCCGACACCGCCTACTTCGGCGCCGAGGCCGAGTTCTTCCTCTTCGACGACGTGCGTTTCAAGACGTCGGCGAACGAGTCCTTCTACTACCTCGACTCCAAGGCCGCCGTGTGGAACACCGGAAAGGTCGAGGAGGGCGGCAACCTCGGCTACAAGCCGCGGATGAAGGGCGGCTACTTCCCCGTCTCCCCCGTCGATCACTTCGCCGACATCCGCGACGAAATCTGCCTCAAGCTCAAGGACGTCGGCCTGACGGTCGAGCGCTCGCACCACGAGGTCGCCTCGGGTGGGCAGCAGGAGATCAACTACCGCTTCAACACGCTGCTGCACTCCGGCGACGACATGATGAAGTTCAAGTACGTCGTCAAGAACACCGCGTGGCACAACGGCAAGTCGGCCACCTTCATGCCGAAGCCGGTGTTCGGCGACAACGGCTCGGGCATGCACACCCACCAGTCGCTGTGGAAGAACGGCGAGCCGCTCTTCTACGACGAGCGCGGGTATGGCGGCCTGTCCGACATCGCGCGCTGGTACATCGGCGGCCTGCTGAAGCACGCCCCCGCGGTCCTCGCCTTCACCAATCCGACCGTCAACTCCTACCACCGCCTCGTGCCGGGGTATGAGGCGCCCGTCAACCTGGTCTACTCCGCCCGCAACCGATCGGCCTGCATCCGCATCCCGATCGCGGGCGCGTCGCCGAAGGCCAAGCGCATCGAGTTCCGTATTCCGGACCCCTCGTGCAACCCCTACCTCGCCTTCGCCGCCCAGCTGATGGCCGGACTCGACGGGATCAAGAACCGCATCGAGCCCCCGGAGCCGGTGGACAAGGATCTCTACGAGCTGCCGCCGGAGGAGCACGCGGAGATCAAGCAGGTCCCCGGCTCGCTCGGTGAGGTGCTCGACGCGCTTGAGGCCGACCACGAGTTCCTGCTCGAAGGCGACGTCTTCACCCAGGACGTCATCGACACCTGGATCGAGTACAAGCGCAAGAACGAGATCGACCCGATCCGTTTCCGCCCGCACCCGCACGAGTTCGAGATGTACTACGACATCTGATCGCGCCTGCGATGTCCGGCAAGGGCTGGGGGAGCAACCGCTCCCCCGGCCCTTGCTGTGCGTCGTGCATTGGTAGCGGCAGACACCTGTCCAACTGCTATCGCATGACCGGCGCACCGCCCCAAGCCCACGAAGCGATCTACGCGACGTGGCTTACGCTCGGTGGTGCGACCAAACCACGCACGGCTAATGGGGTGGCCGCGGTGGTCGAGGCCGGCGAGACTGCGGCAGTCGCCCATGGAATCGGGGACTTCATTCCTGCCACATACGACGTCATCGTGTCAGAGCGCAAGACCACGCGTATCCCTGGCGTCAGACTGCGCATTCGCACACTGACCCGCGAGGACGTGATTCCGTTGACGGGCTACCTTGCCTGACCGTCGAAAGGACCGTCGCCGACCTGGTCGACCTCCGCATTGACGAGTCACTGGTCGTCGACGCACTGGGCGACGCTGTGCGGAGCAACAAAGTACGTTCGCGCCAACGGCTGGACGAGTCGCCGATTTCGGTCGCACGCCGTCGAAAGCTCGATGGGCGCGAGTTCTCGGCCACCCTACTCGAACGCGCCGGGATCCATCCCGAGGCGTGGCGCGATGGCCGAACCGCTTGAGCCCTATCACGATTGGCCATCTCTTGAACTCGCGATCAAAGCTGCCGCGCGCAAGTCCGCTGCGAAGGCCGGCCCAGGAGTGAGCGCCGCGACCGTCGACGCGAGATTCGCCAAGCGCGATTCGACAGATTCCTCTCACGCGTCTTCGCCAATGGTGAAGCCTCCGGATGCTCAAGGGTGGGATAAGCGTGCTGGCGCGGGTGCCTCGGTCGCGCACCACCAGAGATGTCGACCTCGCGGCGCTAAAGGCTGTCCATCTTGATGGGGCCGAACGCGCGCATACCGAGCTTGTATCCGTCGATCCGGGCGACCAGATCACCTTCCGCTTGATCCGTTCCATCCCCATTGGCAGGGGTCAAAATCAACCCGGCGTGGCCATGCGTCGCTACGTATTTACTTGCATGGACGCCGACACCGATATGCACGTGGAGACTGTCGACGTCGTCATCGGCCCGGCCCCCGATCGGCGCGGTGGAGGTCGTGGAACCAGCCAACCGGCTCTACCCGCGCCGACCGCTCACCACTCATCCCTATCGGCTCTACCCGATGGTCGATCAGATCGCCGACAAGGTCTGCGCCACGATGGAAACCAACTACCCAGACCGACGACGTAGGAGCCGAGTCAAGGACCTGGTCGATTTGGTCGTCTTCGCCCACACCCAACGCGTGGACCTCGACGTGTTGCGCGTCGCGATTCATGCCAAGAGGCGCATGAGTGGGATCGCGGCCTTCGGCCACCTCGACATTCCTCCCGCCTGGCACGGCACTTACGCTGCCACAGCCACGGGCCGTCCCGACCGCAGAGCGCCACACCGCCGAGAGCGCGGCCGCCTTGACTGCGGCGTTCATCGATCCCGCACTCGACAGCGACGCGCCGTCGGCCATCTGGAACCCAGTGGCTCTGGCCTGGGAGTCCGGTCCGACGCGAATCTGAGTCGAGAGTCGGCAACACGCCGACAGCCGAGGCGCTCGAGCGGCGTGTTGACACCACTCGACCAGGTGCGCACGCATGGCAAGCACCGCCCGCACGAGGTAGGCCCGGGGCCGAAATCAAGCGCGTCCGGCATGTGGTCACCGATAACGGTGCTGTACTCCCCGAGCACACGCCAACGCGCGGCGGGCCGGGGCGGCAGGCCACGGCATACGGGCGGCTCGTCGGGTTGACCATCAACTCGATTGCGCCCGAATGCATTGCCGCGCAACCACTTTCATGCCAAAAGGGCGCCACCCCGCGACTGACACGCTCTAAGCAAGCGCTTGCTGAGTGACGCACTGTACAGCCCCGCAGGTGTCCAGACGGCAGGACGCACTTCCGGCACGCGAGTAGCGTCGATTGCAACGCAACCGGCGACGAAGCCGAGGGCGCTCAACCAGCAGGACAGCCGAATACAAGGGGCCTAGATGAAGATCGTCGTGCTCGTGAAGTACGTGCCAGAATCCACCGCTGTCTGGAAGTTCGGACCCGACCTGACCCTCGATCGTGCGGGCATCGAAGGGCACCTCTCCGAGCTCGACGAGTATGCCGTGGAGCAAGCCGTGCGCCTCGTCGAAGGCGGCGCCTCAGCCGAGGTCACCGTCCTGAGCGTCGGGCCAGCTCAAGCCCGCGAGGCCCTGATGAAGGCGCTCGCCATGGGCGCCGGCCAGGCCGTCCACGTCATCGACGACGGCATCCACGGGAGCGACGCTCTCGGCACCTCGCTCGTGCTGGCCAAGGCCCTGGAGAAGATCGGCTACGACCTGGTCCTGACCGGCATGGCCTCCACCGACGCCGAAATGTCGGCCATGCCGTCGATGGTCGCCGAACGCCTGGGCGCGAACCAAGCCACCTTCGCCAAAACCATTGCGCTGGAAGGCGAAAACGTCAAGACCACCCGCGACGGCGACACGGCCAGCCTCGAGGTGACCACCGCCTTGCCGGCCGTCGTCTCCATCACCGACCAGAGCGGTGAAGCCCGCTACCCGGCCTTCCGGCAGATCATGATGGCCAAGAAGAAGCCCTTCGAGACGCTCTCCCTCGCCGACCTCGGCATCGAGCCGGCCCTCGTCGGCGCGGGCGCTGCCGCCGTGCAGGTCCGCGCGATCGCCCCGGCCCCGCCGCGCGCCGCCGGCACCGTCATCACCGACGACGGCACCGGAGCCGCCCAACTCGCCGACTTCCTCGCCGCTCGCGGCCTCCTCTGACCGACTCTCGGCGACCGCCGCTCAAGCTGCAAAGGAAACCCCACGTGTCCACCGTTCTCGTCCTCGCCGACGTCACCCCCACCGGTGTCCGCAAGGCCACCCTCGAACTGCTCACCGCCGCGCGAGCGCTCGGTGAGCCCGCCGCGGTGGTCTGCGGTCCGGTCGCCGATGACGTCACCGCCGCTCTCGGCGCTCATGGTGCCGCCACGGTCTACAGCATCACTGCCGACGGCATCGACGACTTCCTCGCCGTGCCCAAGGTCGACGCCCTCGGGGTCGTGGCCGCGCAGACCAGCCCAACCGCCGTCCTGATCACCTCCGGCCCTGAGGGCAAGGACATCGCGGCTCGCCTCGCCGTGCGCCTCGACTCGGGCCTGGTCAGCGACGCCACCTCGGTCGCCCTCGAGGCCGGCCAGGTCGTCGCGACCCAGTCGATCGTCTCCGGCGCCTACCACGCCACCAGTGTCGTGACCCGCGGACCGGCCGTGATCACCATGCGCCCCAACACAATTGCGGCCACCGAAGCACCCTCGGCCACCGCGGTCGAGGCCGTGGCCGTCGACCTCAGCGCGACCGCCAAGGGCGCGGCGATCACCGCCCGCAACCCCAAAGGCAGCACCGGCCGACCCGACCTGACCGATGCCGCGACCGTCGTCGCCGGTGGTCGCGGCGTGGGCTCACCGGAGGGTTTCGCCGTCATCGATCAACTCGCCGACGCCCTCGGCGGCGCGGTCGGGGCCACCCGCGCGATCACCGACCTCGGCTGGGCCGGGCACGACATCCAGGTCGGCCAGACCGGCAAGACCGTTGCCCCCGCTCTGTATGTCGCGGCGGGCGTCAGCGGCGCCATCCAGCACCGTGCAGGGATGCAGTCGAGCAAGACCATCGTCACCGTCAACAAGGACGCCAACGCCCCGATCTTCGCCATCGCCGACTTCGGTGTCGTGGGCGACCTGCACCAGATCCTCCCCGCACTTGTCGACGAGATCGGCAAGCGACGCGGCTGACGCCCACTACCGCACCGTGGCCCGGCCGGAGCCGGCCGGCCCCGGGCGGCACCGCTCCACGACCGGCAGCGGCACCCAGACCACACCACCCCGACGCCCCGACCCGAGGAATACCCATGACTGACACCCCCACCACTGGCCACGTCGGCGGCGCCGGACTCGACCTGCCAACGCTGAAGATGATGATCGAGGCGCTCGGCGACTTCGTCGACGAGGCCCTGCCGCCACAGCTCGTCCTCGATCTGGATCATGAGGACACCTGCCCCGAGGATATCGTCCGGGCTATGTCGGACCCCGACACCCTCGGCGTCCAGCTCGTCTTCATTCCCGAGACGTATGGCGGCATGGACGGCGGCGCCTTCGACAGCTACCGCGTCTGTGAAGCCATGGGGCGCAAGGACATTGGCCTCGCCACTGCCGTCTTCGCCACCTTCCTCGGCTCCGACCCGATCGTCGTGGGGGCGACCGAGGAGCAGAAGCAGGAGTGGCTCGGCGCGATCGCCGAGCAGGGCGTCGTCTTCGCCTATGGCGCCACCGAGCCGGAAGCCGGCTCCGACCTCGGGGCGATGACCACCACCGCGGAACCGATCTTCGGTGACGACGGTGAGATCACGGCATACCGGATCAATGGTCGCAAGCAGTGGATCTCCAACGGCTCGATCGCGGACTTCTCCACGATCCTTGCGGCGACGCCGGAGGGCCCGACCTGGTTCGTCGTCTCGAAGGACACCCCCGGCTTCAGCGCCGGGCCGCCGGAGGACAAGCACGGGCTGCGCCTGTCCAACACCGCGCCCCTCTTCCTCGACGACGTCGTCGTCCCGGCCCACAATCTGATCGGTACCGAGCCGGGCAAGGGCCTGATCCAGGCGCAGCAGGTCTTTGGTTACACCCGGTTGATGGTTGCCGCCTTCGGGCTCGGTGGCGGCTGGGAGGCACTGGATCGCGCAATCGCCTACTCCAAGGAGCGCATCCAGGGCGGCGGCCCGCTTGCGGAGAAGCAGGGCTTCACCCACAAGCTGATCGTCCCGCACGCTGTTCGCCTCGAAGCGGCGCGCGCATTCATGGAGGACACGGCTGACAAGATCGACCGCGGGCTCGGCGAGAACGGCGCCATGAACACCGAGGGCGCGATCGCGAAATACCTTGCGACAGAAGCGGGTAACGCCGCCGCCGACGCCGCCATCCAGGCCCACGGCGGCTACGGCTACACCCGGCCGTATGTCGTGGAGAAGATCCGCCGCGATGTGCGCATCACCACGATCTATGAGGGCACCTCCGAGATCATGGAGATGACCATCGCGCGTGACCGGTGGCAGTTGCACCTCAAGAGCCTCGGCCGCCGTTACACGGATCTCGCGTCCCAACTCGACGCCCTGCACGCCCAGAAGAGCGACGTCGGAGCCGGCATCGCGGCGCTCGCCGCACGCTCGATGGCCGCGGTGCTCGAGGCGTGCAAGGTGGGGCGGCTGACGCGCAGCCAGCACGTGCTCTTCCGGCTCGGCGAACTGATCGCCTACACCGAGGGCGCGGCCGTCTTCGCCCAGGCCGCCGCCGCCGCGCAGGACGGCACGCGCCACGCGAAGAACCCCGGCCGGTTCGACGGGGCCGCGACCAGCGCTATGTCCCGGGTGTATGCCCGGGAAGCCGCGCAGCGCGTCGCGCTCGACGGCCCGCGGTGGGTCGCGGGCGCGGCGGACGCGGGGTCACCGGCGTTGGCCACGCTCGCCGGCATACCGGCCGATGCCATCCGGGCCGCCCAGGCGGGTGCCCTGTCCGACATGGACTACATCGCCGACGTCCTCTACGGGCGCGTGGGCGAGTGACGAACGACCGAGCACGGAACGCGGGGAGCGAAACGGAAATGACCACAGCACCACGACCGGTAGCCATCGTCGGAGTGGCGGCCATCATGCCGCAAGCGCCGTCGGCAGCGGCCTTCTGGGACAACATCAAAGGTGGCCGCTACAGCGTCACCGACGTGCCGCCGGAGCGCTGGGACCCGGCGCTCTACTTCGACCCCGACCACAGTGCCCGGGACAAGACCTACTCCAAAATCGGCGGCTGGGTCCGGGAGTTCGACTGGAACCCGATCCAGTGGCGGTTGCCGATCCCCCCGACCGTCGCGGCCCAGATGGACGAAGGCCAGCGATGGGCGGTCAGCGCCGCGCGGGCGGCCCTGATCGACGCCGGCTGGCCCAATTGGTCGGTGGACTCCGACAATGTCGCCGTCATTCTGGGCAATGCCCTCGGCGGTGAGAAGCACTACAGCTCCTCGATGCGCATCCGACTCCCCGAGGTGCTCAGCCGCCTCGAGTCCTCCCCCACCCTCAAGGGCCTGCCCGCCGACGTGCAGCGGGCCATCGTGGAGGAAACCCGGGCGGGCTATCTCGACAACACCTTCGAGATCACCGAGGACACCATGCCCGGTGAACTCGCGAATGTCATCGCCGGCCGGGTCTGCAATCTGCTCAACCTGCGCGGCCCCAACTTCACCACCGACGCGGCCTGCGCCTCCGGACTCGCCGCCCTCAACGCGGCCATCGACGGCCTCGTCGACCACCAGTACGACGCGGTCGTCACCGGTGGCGTCGATCGCAATATGGGCATCGATGCCTTCGTGAAGTTCTGCAAGATCGGCGCGCTCTCGGCTACCGGGACTCGGCCCTTCGACGCCGGCGCCGACGGATTCGTCATGGGCGAGGGTGCGGCGCTCGTCGTCCTCAAGCGCCTCGAGGACGCCGAACGCGACGGAGACCGCGTCTATGCCGTGATCCTCGGCGTCGGCGGCAGCTCCGACGGCAAGGGCAAGGGCATCACCGCGCCCAACCCCGTCGGCCAGCAACTCGCCGTTCGCCGCGCGTGGCTGCGCGCCGGCGCCGACCCGGGCACCGCGATGGCGGTCGAGGCCCACGGCACGTCGACCCGCGTCGGTGACGCCGCCGAGCTCTCATCTCTGACAACCGTATTCGGTGAATCCACGTCCGCGGTCGGCTCGATCGCGCTCGGCTCGGTCAAGTCCAATATCGGCCACCTCAAGGCGGCCGCCGGCACCGCCGGCCTGTTCAAGATGACGATGTCGTTGCACGAGAAGGTGCTCGCACCGAGCCTGAACTTCGTCAACCCCAACGAGAATGTCGACTGGGGCGCCACCCCGTTCGCGGTCAACACCGGCCTGCGCGCATGGCCCGAGAGCCCGTATGGCGCGCGTCGCGGCGCCGTCAGTGCGTTCGGCTTCGGCGGCACGAACTTCCATGTCGTGCTCGAGGAGCACGTGCCCGGGCGCTACCGGCCGAAGGCGCGGGTCTTCGCGGCTGCCGAGGTGCCGGCCACCTCGGTCAGCAGCGCCGTCGTCAGCACCCCTGGCCCGGCCGTGCCCGCCGGACCCGCCAGCCCGGCCGTTCCCGCCAGCCCTAATGTGCCGGCCGGCCCCGCGGCACCGGTTGCGCCCGCGGCACCACGGAAGGTGCCGCTACGCGGGGCATACGTCATCGGCGGGCGCTCCGACGGCGAGATCGTTGACCAACTCACCGCGGCCCTGGCGGCCGCGAAGGCTGGGACAGCGCCGGCTCCGACGGCACCGGACCCCGCGATCGGTGCCGCCTTGATCCGGGTCGCCGTTGATTACGCCGACGCGGCGGAGCTCGCCGCCAAGGTGGACAAGCTGCTCAAGGCTTTTGCCAGCGGCAACGCGGCAGCGTTCCGGCTGCTGCGCCAGCAGGGCGTCTATGTCGGGCGCGGCCCGGCGCCGAAGGTCGCCTTCCTCTACACGGGGCAGGGCTCTCAATACGTCAACATGCTCAAGGGGCTCGCCGCCCGCGAGCCGATCGTCGCCCAGACGTTCGCCGAGGCCGACCGGGTGATGACCCCCTTGCTGGGTCGCCCGCTGACGTCCTTCATCTTCATCGACAGCAGCGACGAGGCCGCGGTCAAGACGCTCAACAAGCAGCTAATGCAGACCGAGATCACCCAACCGGCCGTGCTGGCAACGGATCTCGCGCTGACGCGGCTCTTCGCGGCCTACGGGATTGCGCCTGACATGGTGATGGGCCACAGTCTGGGTGAATACGGTGCCCTCGTTGCCGCCCACTCCCTGACGCTGCCGAGCGCCCTCGAAGCGGTGAGCGCGCGCGGCCGCGAGATGACCAAGGTCTCGATGGCCGACAACGGGGCCATGGCCGCGGTCTTCGGGCCGTTGGAGGAGATCAGGCGCATCGTCGCCGAGGCCGACGGCTATGTCGTGGTCGCCAATATCAACTCCTTCTCGCAGGCCGTCGTCGGCGGCGCGACCGATGCCGTCGAGCGCATCATCGAGCGCTTCGCCGCCGCCGGGATCAACGCCACCCGTATTCCGGTCAGCCACGCCTTCCACACCCAGATCGTCGCGCCGGCGTCGGTGCCCTTCGTCGACGCGCTTCGCCGCCTCGACCTCAAGCCCCCGACGCTGCCGATCGTCGCCAATGTCACCGGGGAGTTCTATCCCGCGGACGCAACGACCGAGACGATGCTCGACTACACCGGCCGCCAGATCGCATCGCCGGTCCAGTTCGTCGCCGGCCTGGAAACTCTGTATGCCGCGGGTGCCCGGGTCTTCGTCGAGGTCGGGCCCAAGAAGGCCCTGCACGGTTTCGTCGAGGACGTCCTCGGCTCCCAACATGACGATGTCGTCGCGCTCTACACCAACCACCCGAAGGTCGCCGACGAGGTCGCCGTGAACCAGGCCCTCTGCGGGCTGTATGCCGCCGGGCTGGGTTTCACCGACGCCGCCCCGTCACCCGCCGCTGCACCGGCGGCCGTCTCGACCGTTCCGGTCGCGGCCCCCCTCGCGACGACCTCCCCGGCGCCCACGCCGGTCCCGGCGGCCCCCGCCGCCATCCGCCCCGCCAGCCAAGGATCCGCTGTGTCCGATCAGACCATCGCCGAGCTCGGCAAACTCTTCGCCTCCGTCCTCGACGAGGGCTTGCGCTTGTATGCCGCGGACCTGGGATACAGCGCGGGCGCGGCCGCGCTCGCCGGCCTGCCCGCACCCGTGGCTCCGGCAGCCGTGCCTGGCGCCACCGAGCCGGTCGTCGTCACCGGTGCGGCCCTCGGCCTGCCGGGTGTCGACCGGGTCTTCGACGATGCCAATATCGCGCGGATCCTCGCCGGCCAGAACTTCATCAGCGTGCTCTCGCCGCAGTTGCGCCAGATGATGGTCGACAAGCGCGTCACCCGTATCGTCAAGGACGCGTCTGGCAGCGGTAGCTTCCAGACCATCGACAATGCCGCCGACGTCATCAAGCTCGCCGGCGTGCACGCCCCCCTCGATGTCGTCGCCGAGTTCGGCATCGACAAGGCCCGCGATGAGGCCCTCGACATCACGACCCGGCTCGCGCTCGGGGCGGGCTTCGATGCGATGCGCGACGCCGGCATACCGCTGGTGATGCGCTACAAGACCACAACGCTGGGCACTCAGTTGCCCGACAAGTGGCTGCTCCCGGAGGCCCTGCGCGACGACACCGGCGTGATCTTCGCGTCCGCATTCCCCGGCTACGACCGCTTCGCCGACGAGATCGAGAAGTACGTCGTCTTCCGCGGCCAGCGCGACAACCTCCTTGCGCTGGAAGGAGTTCGGGCGCTCATGGCCGCCGATGACCCGGCGCGCGCCGAGGTCGACCGGCTGATCGCCGAGCTGCGGGCGGCCATGGAGAAGGAGCCCTATGCCTTCGACCGGCGCTTCCTCTTCCGCGTGCTCTCGATGGGCCACTCGCAGTTCGCCGAGATCATCGGCGCCCGCGGCCCGAACACGCAGGTCAACTCCGCGTGCGCCAGCACCACCCAAGCGATCTCGCTGGCCGAGGACTGGATCCGCGCCGGCCGCTGCGCCCGCGTCATCGTTGTCTCCGCCGACGACGCCTCCGGCGAGCACCTGCTTCCCTGGGTCACGACCGGCTTCCTCGCAACCGGCGCCGCTGCCACCGACGAGCGGGTCGAGGACGCGGCCACGCCCTTCGACCGGCGCCGCCACGGCATGATCGTCGGCACCGGTGCGGCGGCCTTGGTCGTCGAGTCGTCGGTGTCCGCCCGCGAGCGCGGCCTGGCACCCATTGCCGAGGTTCTTGCCACCATCACGGCGAACAGCGCCTTCCACGGCACCCGCCTCGACGTCGAGCACATCGGCGGCGTCATGGAGTCGCTCGTGGCCGAGGCCGAGGCTCGCGGCTACGACCGGCACCTCATCGCGCCCGCGACGATGTTCGTCTCGCACGAGACCTACACGCCGGCCCGTGGTGGCTCCGCCGCGGCCGAGATCAACGCTCTGCGAAGGGTTTTCGGCCCTGATGCGGACAAGGTCGTCATCACCAACACCAAGGGCTTCACCGGGCACGCCATGGGTGCCGGCATCGAGGATGTCGTCGCGATCAAGGCCCTGGAGACCGGCATCGTGCCGCCCGTCCCGAACTACAAGGAGCCCGACCCCGACCTCGGCAATCTCACCTTGTCGCGTGGCGGGAGCTACCCAGTGGAGTACGCGCTCCGGCTCGCCGCCGGCTTCGGCTCGCAGGTCTCGATGTCGCTGACCCGCCGCATCCCGGCACCCGACGGCCGGCGTCGCGGACCACAGGAGCTCGGGTATGCCTACCGGGTCGCCGACAACGCCGCCTGGCAGCGCTGGCTCGACACCCTCTCCGGGCACAGCGGCAGCACGCTCGAGGTTGACCACCGGCGCCTGCGCGTCGTCGACCTCGGCGCGCCGAAGACGCCGGTGGCGCTCACCACGCACGTCCCCGTCCCGTATGCCGCGGCCCTGCGCGCCGCTGCCGGCTCACCCGCCGCTGGCACCGCAAACGCTTCCGCGACAACGCCGTTCGCGTCCTCGGTGGCGGCCCCGCCGTCGCCGGTCGCGCAGCCGGCTGCAGCGGGTGCACCCACTTCGGTCGCACCGCTCACCCCGTCGGCACCGGTGCCGCCATCTGCCCTCGCGGCCCCGGCCGCCCCCGCAACTCCGCCCGAGCCAGCGGCCCCGGCGGGCGATCCGATCCTGGACCGGGTCACGGGGATCGTCGCCGAGATGACCGGCTACCCGGCCGATCTGCTCGACCCCGACCTCGACCTCGAAGCCGACCTCGGCGTCGACACCGTCAAGCAGGCCGAAGTTTTCGCCGCGGTCCGTTCGGCATGGGAGTTGGAGCGCGACGAGAACCTTAAGCTGCGCGACTTCCCCACCCTGCGCCATGTCGCCGGCTGGGTCCGCGGCAAGCTGGGCTTGCCCGAGGCAGGCGTGGCCGCATCCGGCAGCGCCCTGTCCACGGGCGGGACCGTCGATGTCGCGGCGGGTGCGGCCATGGTGTCCACCGGTGGGCTCGTGGGCACCCACGCGGTCACCGACGAAATCCTGGACCGGGTCACGGGAATCGTCGCCGAGATGACCGGCTACCCGGCCGACCTGCTCGACCCCGACCTCGACCTCGAAGCCGACCTCGGCGTCGACACCGTCAAGCAAGCCGAAGTCTTCGCCGCGGTCCGCTCCTCGTGGGATCTCGAACGCGACGAGGACCTCAAGCTGCGCGACTTCCCCACCCTGCGCCATGTCGCTGGCTGGGTCCGCGGCAAGCTCGGTCTGCAAGAGCCGTCCGCGGACGCTCCGGCAGCGGTCGCACCCGCCTCTGGACCATCGCCCGTCGCTGCTCCCCCAATCGCAACTCCGGCGGGTGCGGCCGATGACCAGATCCTCGCGAAGGTCACCGAGATCGTCGCCGACATGACCGGCTACCCGGCCGACCTGCTCGACCCCGACCTCGACCTCGAAGCCGACCTCGGCGTCGACACCGTCAAGCAAGCCGAAGTCTTCGCCGCCGTCCGCGGCGCCTGGGACCTCGAACGCGACGAGAACCTGAAGTTGCGCGACTTCCCGACGATGAACCACGTCGCCGGCTGGGTCCGCACCAAGCTCGGCCTGCCCGAGGCGGGTTCTGCGGGAACGACACCCGTAACCTCGGCCGCCCGCCCCGCGGCACCGGAGACCCCGTCCGCCGCCACAACGGCACCGATCGGCGACGAAGTTCTCGCGAAGGTCACCGAGATCGTCGCCGACATAACCGGCTACCCGGCCGACCTGCTCGACCCCGACCTCGACCTCGAAGCCGACCTCGGCGTCGACACCGTCAAGCAAGCCGAAGTCTTCGCCGCCGTCCGCGGCGCCTGGGACCTCGAACGCGACGAGAACCTGAAGCTGCGCGACTTCCCGACGATGAACCACGTCGCCGGCTGGGTCCGCGGCAAGCTCGGCATCCCCGAGCCTTCGGCGGCCGCTGCCAAGAGCCCGGCACCCGCCGCAACGGGTGCGGCGGAGGGTGCAGCACCCGACGCCACGGGCCGGGGTCCCCGCGAAGTATCGGAGCGAGGGACGAGCGGAGAACTTCGTGGGGTGACGGATTCGGTCCTGGCGAAGGTCACCCAGATCGTCGCCGACATGACCGGCTACCCCGCCGACCTGCTCGACCCCTACCTCGACCTCGAAGCCGACCTCGGCGTCGACACCGTCAAGCAAGCCGAAGTCTTCGCCGCCGTCCGCGGCGCCTGGGACCTCGAACGCGACGAGAACCTGAAGTTGCGCGACTTCCCGACGATGAACCACGTCGCCGGCTGGGTCCGCGAACGCCTCGGTGGCGCGGCCCCCGGCGCAACAGCGGCCGCTGCCCCGGCCGCGGCTGCAAGCCCGGTCGCGGTCCATCCGCACGGCCAGACCATCTCGGGCGATCTGCGCGCGATCGATGCCCTCCCTCGCCGCATCCCGGTCCCGTCCCTGCGCCCGGCCTTGGACAACTGCGTCGACACCGGCGTCGTCCTCGACGGCGCCCGCGTCATCGTCCGCGGTGATGGCGCGGGTGTTGCGGACGCCCTCGTCAAGCGCCTCGAAAAGGCCGGTGCCACAGTCCTGTTCGGACCCGCGGAAGTCAGCGATAACGAGTTCGCCGGCCGCCTCGCCGAGTGGCAGGAGGAAGGCCCGATCGCAGGCGTCTACTGGCTGCCGGCACTCGACGACGAAGGTGACGTCACGGCATACGGGCTCGGTGAATGGCAAGGCGCGCTCCAGCGCCGCGTCAAGGGCCTCTACGCCACGATGCGCGCTCTGTGGGATGCCAGCCCCTTCCTCGTGACCGCCACGCGACTGGGCGGCTACCACGGCTATGACGCCGCGGGCGCGGCGAGCGTGCTGGGCGGCGCGGTGACCGGGTTCACCAAGTCCTACAAGAAGGAACGCCCCGACGCCCTCGTCAAGGCGGTCGACATCCCGCCGAGCCGCAAGACCGCCGCGATCGCCGAGCAACTGATCGAGGAGACGCTGCGTGACCCCGGCTGCGTCGAGGTCGGCCGAGTGGAGGGACAGCGCTTCGGCGTCGCCTTCGTCGAGCAGCCCTTCCCCGCGCTGCACGACGACGGTTCCCCGCTGCACGACGGCGGTATGCCGTTGACCTCCGACTCCGTCTTCGTCGTCACGGGCGCCGCGGGCAGCATCGTCTCGGCGATCACGGCCGACCTGGCCCAGGCGAGCGGCGGGACCTTCCATCTGCTCGACCTGACGCCGACGCCCGACCCCGAAGATGCCGATCTGGCGACCTTCCGCGCCGACCGCAATGCGCTCAAGGCCACGATCGCCACCCGCTTGAAGGAGGCCGGCCAGAAGGCCACCCCGGTCGCCATCGACCGCGAGATCGCGCGCCTCGAACGTCTGGAGGCCGCCCTCACCGCGATCGAGACGGTCCAGGATGCCGGCGGCACGGCGCACTACTACAGCGTCGATCTGACCGATCCCGACGCCGTGGCCGTGGTCATGGAGGAGGTGCGCGAGCGCTCGGGCAAAATCGACGTCCTGCTTCACGCCGCCGGGCTGGAGATCAGCCGCAACCTGCCCGAGAAGGAGCCGCGCGAATACAACCTCGTCTTCGACGTCAAGACCACGGGCTGGTTCAACATCTGGCACGCCGCCAAAGACCTCGAAGTCGGTGCGGTGGTCGTCTTCTCCTCGGTCGCCGGGCGCTTCGGCAACCAGGGCCAGACCGACTACTCCGCGGCGAACGACCTGCTCTGCAAGGTCGTCTCCAACCTGCGCCGCACCCGCCCGCAGACCCGCGGGCTGGCGACGGATTGGACGGCCTGGGGCGGCATCGGCATGGCGACGCGCGGATCCATCCCCAAGATCATGGAGATGGCCGGTGTCCAGATGCTCCCGCCCGAGGCAGGCGTCGCCTGGGTGCGCCGTGAGCTGGAGTCCTCGACCTTCAGCGGTGAGGTCATCGTCGCCGGCGTGCTCGGAGCGATGGCGGCCGAGTACCACCCGACCGGTGGGCTGGCGACGGATCGACTCGGCGCGTGTGGTCCGATGGTCGGCGAGGTGGCGGCCAGCGTGCATACGGGCATCACGTCGACGACCACCCTCGATCCTGCCCAGCAGGCCTTCCTCAATGACCACCGCATCGACGGCACGCCCGTCCTGCCCGGGGTCATGGGCATGGAGTCTTTCGCGGAGGTGGCGAGTCTGGTTACGCCGCAGGGCTATCGGGTGGCGGGCGTCGAGGACGTCTCGTTCGCTGCGCCCGTGAAGTTCTTCCGCGACGAGCCGCGCACGCTGACGATCAGCGCCGTCGTTTCGCCGACGCCGGAGGGAGGCGATCTGCTCGCCCGGTGCACCCTGACCGCCAGCCGCCAGTTGCCCGGACAGGCCGCACCGACGATCTCGACGCACTTCACGGGGACGGTCCGGCTCACGCAGGCCGATCCCGAGCCGGGGCAGGCCGAGGTGACGACGGAGGCAACCGCGGGCGGCGCGCTCGACCAGGGGCTCGTCTACACCTTCTACTTCCACGGCCCGGCCTACCAGGTCGTGGACGAGGCGTGGCGGGACGGCGACGGGGCGACCGCGCGGATGTCGGCACACCTGCCGGACAACCACGCCCCCGCGGACGCACCGCTCATCACGGCGCCGCGGCTGGTCGAGTTGTCCTTCCAGACCGCGGGCCTGTGGGAGGCCGGGACCGCCGGCCGGCTCGCGCTGCCGATGCGCGTCGGCCGCACCAGCGTGCTGCGGGACCCGTCGACCGTCGACGGCCCGCTGTATGCCCGCGCCACCCCGCGCGCGGGCGGCTTCGATGTGCTCGTCACGGACGCCACCGGTTCGGTGGTCGTGCGGCTCGACGGCTACCAGACGGTGCAGTTGCCTGGCGACCTCAGCGAGGATGTCGCCGCGGCGCTGAGCCGGGTCTTTGCCTGATCTGCCGGCCGGGCCCGCTCCCCGCGGGGCCCGGCCGGTCTCGACCACACACTTTGACAAGGGGCACTTCGTGACAACGTCAACCCGGCTGGCCATCATCGACCACGGCGAATCCGTCGTCCGCCTGCTGGCGGCGATCGGCAACCTCAACCGCGACGCGGGGGCTGCTATCACGGCCGTCGTCGTCCACCCCGGTGACACCGCACCGTGGTATGCCCGCGAGGCCGACGCCGCGCTCGCGGTGCCCGCTGAGGCCGGCCCCGAAGGTTTGGCGATCGCGCTGCGCGAGAACGATGTCGCCGCGATCTGGCCGGGTGACCCGGCTCCATACGGCACGCTTCTGGAGGTGGTCGCAGCGGCCTCGGCGGCTGGCCTGGCCGTGATCGGCCCGGACGCCGATGCCATCCGCCGGCTCACCGGACCGGGCGGACTCTCGGGGCTCGGCGCATCGACCGGCGTGCCGGTCGACGAGAGTGCCCTGGCCGACCGCCTGCTCGAGGTGGACACCTTGCGCGATGCGGGCGGCACCATTTGGGTGCTGCCGATTCGCGATGTCTCGCTCGCCCTGGACGGAGAGCCGCTGATCGCCGAGTTCCCGGCGTCGGACGTGCCTGCCGACCTCGCCGAATCAATCACCGCCGGTGTGCGCGCCCTGGTGGCCGCCAGTGGTGTGCAGGGCGCCGTCACCTTTACCGTCGCGATCAGCGGCTCCGGAACCTTCACGGTGCGGGGCGCGTCGCCCTCCGGCCGGCCGGAGCATGCCGGCGTCGAGGAGACCACCGGCAGCAGCTTCGTCGGGCTGCAATGGCGCATCGCGCGCGGAGAGCCGTTGGAGGCGACCCCGCCCGAGGGGGACGGGGTCACGCTCGAAGCCCGCATTCTCGCGCGCGACCCCTTAGCCGGCGACGCCCTGACGGGTGGCCGCATCGCCCTGCTCGATCTGCCGATCGGCACCGGTGTGCGCGTCGATGCCAGTTTGCGGACCGGCGATGTCGTTGCGGCGGAACTGGATCCGGTGCTGGCGACGATCACGGCCTGGGGCCGTGACCGGGGTCACGCCCTTGCCCGGCTCCGGCGTGCCCTCGACCGGACGGCGGTCGTCCTCGACGGTGGTCCGACCAACAGGTCCTTGCTCATCAATGCGCTGGGGTCGCCCGATCTGCAGGCCGGCCCGGTGCCCGCCCGCTGGCTCGCGGAACGCGTAGCGGACGGGTCCAGTGGCGGCGCACCCGACCCGCTGGCCCTGCTCGTCGGCGCCATCGAGTTCTACGAGGCGGATCTGGCGATGGCCCAAGACCGCTTCCGGGCCAGCGCGGCGCGTGGCCGCCCGGAACACATCGAAGCCGTTGGCGGAACAGTCATGCTCTCGTATCTCGGTGGGGCACATCGCTATCGGGTCGACAAGGTGGCCGCCGACCGCTATCGCGTGCACGACGGAGTCGGCGTGGACGTCCACGTCGACCGGCTGAGCGCCAACGAGCGGCGTGTGGTCGCCGGCGAGCGCAAGGCCCGGGTCATCGCGATGCCGCAGCCCGAGTCGGTGCACCTCGAAATCGACGGTGTCGCTCATGTCGTGCGTCGCGACGACGGCGTGGTGGTCCGCACGGGGTGGCCGGCACTGATCGGCTCGCTGCTCGTTGCCGAGGGCGATCAGGTCGTCGCCGGTCAGCCGATCGCCGTGCTCGAGTCGATGAAAATGGTCACGACCGTGACCGCGCCGCTCTCGGGACAGGTCACCGCCGTATGCGTGCTACCCAACGCCCAGGTCGAAAAGGGCGAGCCGCTGCTGCGGATCCGCACCTCCGATCCCGCGTCGTCGTCCTCGGGTGGAGGGGCGGTATCACTCGCCCATCTCGCGGCGGCACCGGACAATTCGGCCTCGTCGACCGCGGCGGCGGTCTTCTCCGAACTGACGAACTACCTCCTCGGCTATGACCTCGACCCCGCGGCCGTGCGCGCGTTCACCACGGCATACGGCAAGCTCGCGGTAAGCGATGCGCCGGGCCTGGCTGGGCACGAGGACGCCTTCCTCGATCTGTTCGCTGAGATCGGGTCGCTCTCGCGGCCCCGGGTCGAGGCGGACTCCGGCGCCGACGACGATGTGGCTAGTGACAACACCCAAGAGTTCTTCCTCGCCTTCCTCCAGTGGCTCGATCCGGACCGGGCGGGCCTGCCCGCCGGCTACCGCGCCCGCCTGGAGCACGCCCTCGCGCGCTATGGCGTGACCTCACTGCACGATCACGACGGCCTGGTCGCTGCCACCTTGTGGATGTTCCGATCCTTTAGCCGGGTGCCGGAACTGGTGCCCGTTGTCGTCGCGATCCTTGAGCGCCGGATGGGCCGCCCTGGGGCCGACAAGTCCTGGCGCGAGCGGCTGGAGCGCCTCGTCGCGGCAACCGAAGGCCGCCACCCGCAGGTCACCGATCTGGCTCGGGATGTGCACTTCCGGGCCTTCGAACAACCCGCGATCGAGCAGATCGTCGCTGTCAACGCCGAGGAGATGGCAGCGCACCTGGCCGTCCTCGCGCGCGATCCCCACACGGCCGATCGCTCGGACCGGATCAATCGGCTCGTCTGGTCGCCGCAACCGCTGCGCTCGGTGCTGCTCGACGCGTGGCGGGCCAGCGTGACCGAGGAGCCCGACTCAGCTACGGGACGCGACTTTCGGGCCGCGGTGCTGGAGATCTATGTCCGGCGCTTCTATCGCATCCGGGACCTGCGCGGGCTCGATGTCGACGTCGTCGACGGGATCGAGCTGGCATACGCCCACTATGTGCACGACGGCCGCGATCTGCACGTGGTCGCCGGCTACCTCCCGTATGCCGATCTCGTTCGCGCATCGCGTGCCGTGGCCACCCACCTTGCCACGCACGCCTTCCAGCGCGAGGCAGTCGTCGACCTGGTGACCTGGCGCGACAGCGCCTGGCAGGAGATCGGTGCGCTCGCCGAGCAGGTCGCCGACGACCTGGTCGATTGCGACTTCGGACGGCCCTTGCACCGGCTCGACCTGACGGTCACGACGCTGGGCGGCGAACGGGCCAGCCGCTCCCGCACCCAGCACCTGACCTTCCGGCAGACCGACGAGGGCGGTTTTGTCGAGGAGCCGATCTATCGCAACCTGCACCCGATGCTCGGCAAGCGTCTCGACCTGTGGCGCCTATCGAACTTCACCCTGACCCGACTGCCGTCGCCCGAGGACGTCTATCTTTTCGACGGCATCGCCAAGGACAACCCCAAGGACCACCGGCTCTTCGCCCTCGCCGAGGTCCGCGACCTGACCGAGGTGACCGACGAGGAAACCGGTGAGGTCGGTTATCCCCTGCTGGGCCGGATGGGCTTAGCAGCGCTCGCCGCGATGCGCTCCGCGCTCTCGACGTATCCGGTGCGTGAGCGGCCGGTCGCCAACCGGCTCGTGCTCTCGATCCGGCCGACGTGGACCATCCCCGCCAAAGACTGGTATCCGCTGGCACGGACCTACGAAGGCCTGGCCCGCGGGGCGGGTCTGGAGAAGATCGTCCTGCACATCTCGGTGCCCGAGACCGACGCCGTCGGTAAGCGGCTCCTCCACGACCGGATCCTGCTGCTCGATGGCCTAGGCGCGGGCGGCTTGACCATCCGGATGGACGAGCCGGGGCCGAATCCCGTTCGGCCGCTGACGAAATACGCGCAGAAGGTGCTCACCGCGGCACGGTTCAAGTCGCCCTATCCGTACGAGGTCGTGCGGATGCTCACCCCGAATCCCGGGGACGCGTCGATGTTCCCGCCGGGAAGCTTCGTCGAGCTCGACCTCGGTGCGGACGACGCGCTTGTGCCGGTTGATCGCGAGCCGGGAAACAACACCGCGCACCTGGTCGTGGGGCTGCTGACCAGCTACACGAGCGTGCACCCCGAGGGCATGACGCGCATCGCCTTGTTGTCCGACCCCACGCAGGGCCTCGGCAACCTCGCGGAGCCGGAGTGCCGGCGGATCAATGCCGCGCTCGCCTATGCACTCGAACACCAGATTCCGGTCGAGTGGTATGCCGTGTCTTCCGGCGCGCTCATCGCCATGGACTCGGGCACCGAGAATATGGACTGGATCGCGCTGACCCTGCGCCGGCTGATCGAGTTCACGCAGGCCGGCGGCGAGGTCAACATCATCGTGACCGGCATCAATGTCGGCGGCCAGCCCTACTGGAATGCCGAGGCGACGATGCTCATGCATACCAAGGGGATCCTGGTGATGACCCCGGCATCGGCGATGGTGCTGACCGGCAAACAGGCGCTCGACTTCTCCGGCGCGGTGTCGGCGGACGACAACTCCGGGATCGGCGGCTTCGACCGGGTGATGGGCCCCAACGGGCAGGCGCAATATTGGGCCCCGAGCTTCCCGGAAGCGTGCGCTTTGCTGTTGCAGCACTACAGCTTCACGTATGTCGTTCCGGGAGAACGCTTCCCACGTCGCCACGCGTCGTCCGACCCGGTCGATCGCGATGTCCGTTCGGCACCGCACGCGGCCCTGACGGGATCGAGTTTCACGGTGGTCGGTGACGTCTTCGATGCCGCGAGCAATCCCGAGCGCAAGCTGCCCTTCGACATGCGCTCGGTGATGCGGGCGGTGGCCGACGCGGACTGCGAACCATTGGAGCGCTGGCAGGCGTGGCAGGACGCGGACACCTCGATCGTCTGGGACGCGACGATCGGCGGCGTGCCGGTCTGCCTGCTGGGCCTCGAATCGCACACGGTGCCTCGGCGGGGCTTCGTGCCGTCCTACGGTCCGCCGGCGTGGACCTCGGGAACGCTGTTCCCGCAGAGCTCGCGCAAGACGGCACGCGCGGTCAACGCCGCGAGCGGCAACCGGCCACTGGTCGTCCTGGCGAACCTCTCCGGCTTCGACGGTTCACCGGAGTCGATGCGCAACTGGCAGTTGGAGTATGGCGCCGAGATCGGCCGCGCGGTCACGAACTTCGACGGCCCGATCGTCTTCGTCGTCGTGTCGCGCTATCACGGTGGCGCCTTCGTGGTCTTCTCCAAGGCGCTCACCGAGAGCATGGAGATCGCGGCCGTCGAGGGCTCCTTCGCCTCGGTCATCGGCGGTGCACCCGCTGCCGCAACGGTTTTCGCACGCGAGGTCAAGGTCCGCACCGAGAGCGACGAGCGGGTCAAGACGGCGCGCGGGGCCGCGGCGAGCGCGTCTGGCGCCGATGCCGCCGTCGCGCGAGCGGAGTTGGCCAGGGTCAGCGCCCAGGTGCGTTCCGAGAAGCTGCGCGAGGTCGCGGACGAGTTCGACGGCATTCACACGATCGAACGCGCTCAGCGGGTCGGCTCGGTGGACCGGATCATCCGGGCCGCCGACCTACGGCCCTATGTCATCGATGCCCTCGCCCGCGGCATGCGCCGCTTCACCTGAAACGAGCGCACCAGCCGTCACCCCACCTCTTGCTCCGGATGCCGCACAACGGGACGTCTCTCCCCCTGTCGACGTCCGCACCCGGACGATTGCGGCATCCGGAGCACGCGTTGGCGCCGCACGCGTCACGCCTGCGGCGCAAGCGGGTTCGCAAGCCAGCTGTGCACCGGGGTCGACGCGGCTAAATCCGCGCCGCCGGGCAGGCGCGAAGGCGGCTCGCCCGCCGCGCGGGTGGCGAGGGTCAGCACGAAAGCCCCGTCGCGGCGCCACCAGCCGACGAACCGATCCCCCGAGGTGCTCGCGATAGCCAGTTCACCCCAGCCATCCGACCGCGTCAGCGGGTGCACCGTGACGAGGACACTGCGGGTGTCTGCACGCAGCCCGACGCGCTGAACCTTCAGGGCCGCCTCCTTGGCCGACCAGATCAGGTTTGCCGCGGCATCCCAGCCGTCGGCGGCCCCTCGATCCCGCTCGCTGCCGACCCAGTCCTGCTCCGGCGGTGTGAGGAAGTCGGCGACGAAACCCTCGGACCGCGGCTCGACGATCTCCAGATCGATCCCCAGCGTTCCCGCGGCCATCGATCCCGGTGGCCCGAGAAGCGCCACCGCGTGACCGGCGCGATCGGTCAACGAAATGTCGAAATCCGTTCGCACACCATCGATCTCGACATAGGGCGCACCGCCGGGCGCGTTGAGCATCGCGATCCGCGCCAAGGTCGCCGGCGCCTCCCCCAGCCCGTATGCCGTGGCTACCGCCCGCTTGCCCGCGCACCTGCGCAGGAGGTACTCGGTGCGGCGTTTGGTGAACCGCATCCCAGCTAGCCGCTCGCGTTCGCGGGGCACGAGCCAATCGGTTTCGCCCGGGATGGCGTCCTCGCCGCAGGCGTACCACTGCAGGCCGGGACCTGACATGAGCACCTCCGATCGCGCTTCTGCCTCCAGGTTATGTCCCCGCGTCACACGTGCCCTCGCGAGGCGGCATGCTTGGACGAGCCACAGTCGTCATCGACGGAAGGATTCAGATGTCCATGCGTGCTGTCGTCTACGACCGGCCGCAGGAGTTCGCCATTCGTGAGGTGCCCGTGCGCGATCCCGGTGCCGGCGAGGTGCGGATCAGGGTGTTGCAGAGCGGCGTCTGCGGCACCGATCTGCACATCCACGAGGGCGGCTTCATCGCCGACTATCCCCTGACTCCTGGGCACGAAACCGTCGGCATCGTCGACGCGGTGGGTGCCGCTATCGATGGGTTGTCGGTCGGTGAGCACGTGGTCATCAACCCCAACTTGACCTGCGGCCGCTGCGAGCACTGCCGCGCCGGGCAGCCCCGCTTCTGCCCGTCCTTCGGCGGGCTCGGCACGCTATTGCCGGGTGGCTTCGCGGAATACCTGGTCGCGCCCCAGGCGCAGGTCTTCTCCGCCGAGGGACTCTCGCCCGATGTCGCCGTCTTCGCCGAACCGGCCGCGTGCGCCGTGCATGGCATCGAGGTGTTGAAGCCGCGCCCCGGCACCAGCGCGCTTGTCGTCGGCACCGGCGCCACTGGCCTGCTCCTCGCGCAACTGATCGCCCACGCGGGGGCGGCCCGCGTCACGGTGGCGTCGATCGCTGCCGACCAGTTGGCGACCGCCACTGCGCTTGGGCTCGATGCCACCTACCTGATGGATCGCGATCGCCTGGCCGATGACATCACTGCGCTGAAGGCGTTGTCCGGCAACGGATTCGACTATGTCGTCGATGCCACGGGGGTGGCCCGCGTGCAGGAGGCGACCATCGCCTTGGCGCAACCGGGAGCGACGATTCTCTGGTACGGCGTTGCCAACGAGCGCGACCGCGTCTCGGTCTCGCCCTATGACGTCTTCCGCCGCGAGCTGACCATCACTGGGTCGTTCTCCGAGATCGACACCGTGCCCGCGGCGCTGGCGATGCTGCGGGCGGGCCGCATTCGCACCGACGGCCTGATCACCCACCGCTTCCCGCTCGAGCGCTATGGCGAGGCCCTCGACGCGGTGCGCACCGACCCCACGGCGCACAAGGTGATGCTCGTCCCCTAGGACCACGAGAGGATTGCCGTATGCCGCCCGCCCACGTCACCCTCTGGACGGCATCGACCGCGGTGGCCGGGTCGGCGACGCCGTGGTTGTCCGAGTCCGAACGCGCCCGGGCCGCGAGCTATCGGCGGGCGGTCGATTGCGACCGGTTCATCGTCGGGGCCGCGTTGTTGCGGCTGGCGGTGGCCCGGCATACCGGTGGTGATCCGCGTGGGGCGGTCATCGACCGCACCTGTCTCGAGTGCGGCCGCCCATATGGGCGACCGACCGCGACGGCCTCCGGCCTGGCGCTGTCCGTTTCCCACGCTGGTGCGATGGTCGTGGTGGCCGCGAGCACCGACGCGGTGGCTGTCGGCGTCGATATCGAGCAGGTCCCGGCGCGCATCGAGGCAGGGGTGATCGATCTGGCTCTCGATCTGGGCGAGCAGCAGTGGGTCGCAGCCGGCGGAGTCGATGGCGATAGCAGCCCCGAGCAACGCTTCACCAGGCTGTGGACGCTGAAGGAGGCGGCCGTCAAGGCGACCGGCGACGGACTACGCGCGGCGCTGCCCGAGGTCATCTTCAGCGCGACGGATCCGGGCAGGTGGCGGTTGGCGGGCTACCCCGACGGGCTGGGCGTGGAGCCGATGTCGCTCGCTGCGATCCCCGCGTCGATGCTGACGCCTGCCCAACTCGTCGGCTCGGTGGCCGCGCTGGGCGCTGAGGTGGTGCTCCTGGACCACCAGGACGGGGCGTCGGCGCTGCCGCATTGATCGCTAGGTGTCCGAGCTCGGCCTCGTGCAGAGGTCGACGGTCCGGGCACGCGTCGGCGGTTCGGAGCCGCCGATCCCCGCGCGAACCGGCGACGGCTGCAGGAACCGTCACGCGCTGGAGCGGGAGCGCAACACAAGCGCGGACTGGGGCCGGCGCGTACGCGCCGGCCGCAGTCCGCGCTTGCGTTGCGTGGCCGGAGGCTCGGATCAGAGGCCGGCGACCCGGTCCGGCGGCGGAGTGATGCCGGGGTGGGTGCCCAGGTAGTCGACCAGGTTGGCCAGGTCTTCCTTGCCGCCGAGCAGGTTGGTCCCGGCCATGAAGCCGGTGAAGGAGTCGCCGCCATTAGCCAGGAAGTTGATCGTGCCGACCCGGTAGGTCGCCGCCATGTCCATCGGCACGCCGTTCAGGGCCATCGTCCCCGGGACGACCCGGCTGCCCTGCGGCTGGGTGGCGTCCCAGGTGTAGGAGAAGCCCTCGGAGACCCCGAGTCCGAGCGCATCGCGACCGCCCGGGCGACCGGCGACGTACTGCTGCTCCAGGGTGTCCTTGATCTGCTGACCGGTCATGTCCAGCGAGACCAGCAGGTTGCCGAAGGGTGCGACGTTGTAGGCCTCGGTGTAGGTGATCTCCCCCGGCTGCTCGCCATTGCTGATCTGGTTGGTCAGGAAACTGGCCCGGACCCCACCGATGTTCATGAACGCCAACTGGGTGTTGCCGGACTGGGTGCCCCAGAGGATGGCGTCGGCGATCAGGTCACCCATCGGGGTCTCGATGCCTCGGTTGCCGCTGGAGTCGCCCGTGACATCCTGCGCGACGGTGCCGACGACCTTGCCCGCGATCGGGCCGGCGAGCGACTGCCACTTGCCGATGACCGCGGTCTCCGCCGGGTCCGGCGTGTTGGCCCGGTCGACGATGACATTGTGCGAGACGAAGGAGTTGCGGTTGACGTCCTTGCTGACTGAGTTGATCGTGAAGTAGGTCTCGGTGACCATCTGGCCATAGGACGCGGCGCTGGTGACCAGGCGCGGCCGGCCCTGCGGGTCGCTCTGGGTGCAGACATACGGCTGGTGGGTGTGGCCGGAGACCACGACGTCGACCAGGGCGCTGAACTTCGGCGCCATATCGGCGATCGGGCCGTTGAAGCCGACGCACCCGTCATAGTTCGAGGTGGTGGGATCCTGCTGGCCGCCCTGGTGGATCAGCACGACGATCGCCTTGACCCCCTTGCGGTTCAAGGCGCCCGCCTGCTGGTTGACCGTCTGGATCTCGTCCGTGAAACGCACGCTGGCGACACCAGCGGGGTCGACGAGGCTCGGCGTGCCCTTGAGCGTCAGGCCGATGAAACCGACCGGGACGCCACCGACATAGCGGATCGTGGTGCCGGGCAGGAGCAGCTTGTTATCCGACTTCTTGACGACATTCGCCGCGAGATAGGGGTACTTGGCCCCGGCATACGGCTCGGACGGGAAGTAGCAGCCGTCGACCGGGTGACAGCCACCATTCTGCATGCGCAACAGCTCGGCGGTGCCCTCGTCGAACTCGTGGTTGCCGACACTGGTGACATCGAGACCGAGGGTGTTGAGCGATTCGACGCTCGGCTCGTCGTGGAACATTCCCGAGAGGAAGGTCGAGCCGCCGATGGTGTCGCCGGCAGCGACGGTCAGCGAGTTCTTGTCGCCGACCTTGGCCCGCAACTGGGTCAGCTTTGCGGACAGGTACTCCACGCCTCCCGCGGGCGTCGCGGCCGGGTCGCTCGCCAACGGCCGATCGGTGGCCTCGAGGTGGCCGTGGTAGTCGTTGAAGGACAGCAGCTGCACGGGGATCGCCCGCGCGCTGGAGTCGGCGGCGCTGGCGCCGCTCGCCCCGGCCATCGCCGAAGCCAATGCCGCGGCCGCGCCCGCAGCCAGCAGGGTCGTGCTCTTACGCATTCAAAACCTCCCTAGGGCGCGACCACCCCGGCCGCACGGGAGGGACGCTACCGCGCACCACTGACAACGGCTACCCATAGGCCGGAGCCAATTGGCCGAATCCACGGTGAACGATCAGGTGACCACCTGCATGGCGCCGAGCTGGTCGAGCACGAAGGCCCACTCGCACGCGACCTCGCGCCACGCGTCATACCGGCCGCTGCGCCCACCATGGCCGGCCGACATCTGCGTGTGCAGCAGGATCGGCGCCGTCGCCGGATCATTGGTCGCGCGCTCGCGCAGTCGCGCTACCCACTTCGCCGGCTCGGTGACCAGGACACGCGTGTCGTGCAGCGACGTCGTCGCCAGGATCGCCGGGTAGGCCTGCTCGCGCACATTGTCATACGGCGCGTATCCCGCCATCCAGCCGTATGCCGCGGCCTCCGCCAGCGGGTTGCCCCACTCCTCCCACTCCCCCGCGGTGAGCGGGAGGTCGGGGTCGAGCATCGAGGTCAGGGCGTCGACGAAGGGGACGGCGGCGTGCGCGACCCGGAAGCGGTCCGGCGCCCGGTTCAGGACCGCGCCGATGAGCAGCCCACCCGCCGAGCCCCCCTCGCAGGCCAGGCGGGTGGGGTCGACCCAGCCCCCGCGCAGGTGGTCGGCGACCGCGACGAAGTCGTCGAAGGTGTTGGTCTTGGCCGCAAACTTGCCGTCCTCATACCAGCCCCGGCCCATCTCGCCGCCCCCACGGACATGCGCGACGACATAGACCAGCCCCCGGTCGAGGAGGCTGAGGCGGGCGACCGAGAAGTAGGGGTCGTTGGGGATCTCGTAGGCGCCGTAGCCCGTCAGGAAGCCGGGGGCCGTGCCGTCCGGGGCCACGCCGGCCCGGCGGACAATCGAGATGGGCACCTGGGTTCCGTCTGCGGCGCCCACCCATTCGCGCGACTCGCGATACCGGTCGGGGTCGAAATCGCCGAGCACCGGCTGGCGCTTGAGGAGGGTGCGCGCGCCCGAGAGGGGGTCAACGGCATACGTGGCGCGGGGCTGGACAAAACTCTCCTGGGTCACCAAGAGCGCCGTCGAGGCGAACTCGGGGTTGTCGCCCAAGGAGAGCGCGGTCAACTCGCCATCGACCGGCCACGGTCGCGCGGCACCCAGACGCGACGGACCGCTCGGGTCGCGCGGGAGAACCCGAAGCGCCGGCAGCCCGCCGGCGCGCAGGCTCAGCACCACGAAATCCGCGAAGGCATCGACCCCGAGGAAGCGCTCGCCCGCGCCGTGTTCGAGAATCGGGTGCCAGACGCCCGGCTCGTCCAGGCTCGCCCACGCCAAGTCGCTCTCGCGGCTGCGTTCGTTGTGGACGATCAGCAGTCGGTCGCCGTCGACCTCGACGTCATAGTCGAGGCCCTCGACCCGCTCGCGCACGCACCGCCACTCACCGGTCGGGTCGTCGGCCGGCAGCAGCCAGGTCTCGCTCGTGGTCTTGGTGCCGAGGCCGATCATCAGGAAGCGGTCCTCGCGCGAGCTGCCCAGGCCCATCCAGAAGCGCTCGTCGTCCTCCTGCCGGATCAAGACGTCCTGCGCGCGCGGGGTACCGATCTCGTGCCGCCACACCTGAAAGGGCCGCCACGCCTCGTCGACAACGACATAGAAGAGGTAACGCCCCGAGCGGTCGAACTCCGCGCCATAGCCCGCCCCGGTGATCGCGTCGTCGATCACCTCGCCGGTGGCGATCTCGCGCACCGTGAGCGCAAACCGCTCGTCGCCTTCGAGGTCGACACCGGCGACCACCAGTCGCTCGTCATGACTGACGCTCAATGCGCCCACGGCGAAGAAGTCGTGCCCGCTCGCCGCCGCATTGCCGTCCAGCAGCACCTGCTCCCCTGCCGGTATGCCGCCCGCCACCAACTCCGGACGCGATGCGTCCCGTGTGGGGCGCGGGCAGCGGGCGTGCACGGCATACTGCTCGCCCTCGATGGTTCGCGTGTAGTACCACCAGTTGCCGTCACCGACCGGGACGCTGAGGTCGCTCTCCTGCACACGCGACTTGATTTCGCGAAAGATGCTCTCCCGCAAGGGGTCCAGGTGCGCGGTGCGCGCGTCGGCGTAGGCGTTCTCGGCGGTCAGATAGGCGATGAACTCGGGGTCCTCGCGATCGGCCATCCAGGCATACGGGTCCTCGACCGTATGCCCGTGGTGCGTCCGCGTGCTCGGCCGTTGCGGCGCGACGGGGGGCTGCGGGAGGTCGGCGTGGCTCACCAGGGCACCCTACGCGCCCACCCTCCTGTGCTACCCGCGGGTAGGTGTGTCAAGGCGGGCGGCAGAGCGCCCGCTTTGACACCTCTACCCGGAGTAGGAATAGGAACGCGAGCCCGTCAACTCACCGAGCGGGCGCCGAGGAGGACCTTGAGGTCCCCGATCAGGGCTTCGGTGGCGTTCACGCGGAACTGGTCGTCCAAGCGCAGCAGGACCGTCCGGCCCGGTTGGACGAGCTTCAGGTGGACCTCGGTCGCGCCCGGATAGGAGACCAGCACGGTCTTCAGCTTCTCCACGGCCGGGGTGGTTGCGCGGGTCGCGTCCATCGAGATGACCACCGGCCCCCGCGGGCCCTCGGTGACATCGGGCAGGGAAAAATCGGCGGCGGTCAACTGCACGCCGTCCTCGCGCCGACGCACCCGGCCCTTGACCGAGCAGACAGCATCCATCGCGAGCAGATGCTGGCAGGCGAGGTAGGTCTTGGTGAAGAACATGACCTCGACCGCGCCGCCGAGGTCCTCGATCGTCACCTGGGCATACGGGTCGCCGCGCTTGTTGCGCTTGACCGCCATCGAGGTGACCAAGCCCGAGATGGTGACCTGCGCATTGTCCTCATAGGACGAATCCTCTTCCAGCAGAGCGGCGATGCCGGTGTCGCTATTGCGCGCCAGCACATGCTCGATGCCAAAGAGCGGGTGATCGCTGACATAGAGCCCGAGCATGTCGCGCTCGTGCGCGAGCTGAGTGCGCTTGTCCCATTGCGCTGCCGGGATCGGCGGCAGCCCCGAGAAGTCCATGCTGACCTCGTCCTCGAAACTGCCGAAGAGGCTGTCCTGCCCCATCGCCTCGGCACGTTTGGCCTCGACATAGGCATCGACATAGTCCTCGTGCACGCGCACCAGGCCGGCTCGTGGATGACTGAGATCGTCGAAGGCACCGGCCTTGATCAGCGACTCGATGGTTCGCTTGTTGCAGACCGCCACCGGCACCTTGTCCAGGAAGTCACCGAAGGAGGTGAACTTGCCCTTGGCCTCCCGGGCCGCCACGATCGCATCGACCACATTGCGCCCGACATTGCGGATGGCCTCCAGCCCGAAGCGGATGTCGCCGCCCACCGCCGCGAAGCTCGCCCGCGACTCATTGACCGACGGCGGAAGCACGGTGATGTGCATGCGCCGCGACTCATTCAGATAGAGCGCCGACTTGTCCTTGTCGTCGCGGACGCTGGTCAGCAGGGCCGCCATATATTCGGCGGGATAGTTCGCCTTGAGATAGCCGGTCCAATAGGAGACCAGCCCGTATGCCGCAGTGTGCGCCTTGTTGAACGCATAGTCCGAGAAGGGCACCAGCACATCCCACAGCGCCGTGACCGAGGCGAGCGAAAAGCCGTTGGCCTGCATTCCCGCCGAGAAGTTCTCGAACTCGGCGTCGATGACCTCCTTCTTCTTCTTACCCATTGCCCGCCGCAATAGATCGGCCGTGCCGAGCGAGTAGCCGGCCAATTTCTGCGCCAATTCCATTACTTGCTCTTGATAAATGCACAACATATGCGTATTTCCCAAGATGGGCTCAAGGGCCGCGACCATCGCTGGTTCGAGCTTCCCGGCCAGCTTGGGGTCGAGCGGGACGACCTCCTGCTTGCCGTTCTTGCGCAAGGCAAAGTTGGTGTGCGCGTCCACGCCCATCGGGCCTGGGCGATACAGCGCGAGCGCCGCGGAAATATCCTCGAAATTGTCCGGCTGCATCAACTTGAGCAGGGTGCGCATGCCGCCGCCGTCGAGCTGGAAGACGCCCAGCGTGTCGCCGCGGGCCAATAGCTGATAGGTGGCCGGATCGTCGAGAGTTTCCGAGAGGGCGTCCAGATCGATCTCCTCGCCGCGATTGTCGCGGATATTGTCGATCGCGTCATCGAGGACCGTCAGGTTGCGCAGACCCAGGAAGTCCATCTTGACCAGCCCGAGTTGCTCGCAACTCGGATAGTCGAACTGGGTGATGATCTGCCCGTCTTGCTCCCGCTTCATGATCGGGATTAAGTCGGTCAGCGGCTCGCTGGACATGATGACGCCCGCGGCGTGCACTCCGGCCTGCCGCTTGAGGCCCTCGAGGCCAATCGCGGTCGCGACGATCTCCTGGACCGGCTGCTCCTCGGCGTGGATGGCGCGGAAATCGGCGCCATCGGCATACCGCGGGTGCTCGGCATCGAAGATGCCCTTCAAGGGCACGCCCTTGCCCATCACATCGGCCGGCATCGCCTTGGTCAGCCGATCCCCCATGGCGAACGGGTGCCCGAGCACCCGCGCGGCATCCTTGACCGCCTGCTTGGCCTTGATCGTGCCGTAGGTGACGATCTGCGCGACCCGGTCGTCGCCGTACTTCTCGGTCACATAACGGATGACTTCACCGCGGCGCCGCTCGTCGAAGTCGACGTCGAAGTCGGGCATCGAGGGGCGCTCGGGGTTGAGGAAGCGTTCGAAGATCAGACCGTGCCGCAGCGGGTCGAGATCGGTGATCCGCATGGCATACGCGCACATGGACCCGGCACCCGACCCGCGGCCGGGGCCGACCCGGATGCCATGGTCCTTGGCCCAGTTGATGAAGTCGGCGACGACGAGGAAGTAGCCGGCGTAGCCCTTGCCGACGATGATGTCGATCTCGTATGCCGCCTGCGTGCGGGAGGCGTCGGGCACCCCGCCCGGATAGCGCGCCTGCAGGCCGGTCTCGACCTCCTTGATGAACCACGACGTCTCGTCCTCCCCCGGCGGGCAGGGAAAACGGGGCATGTACTGCCCCTCCTTCTCCACGAAGGAGACCTCGCACTGCTCGGCGATGCGCAAGGTGTTGTCGCACGCCTGCGGCAACTCTCGGAACAGCGCCCGCATCTCGGCGGCGCTGCGCAGATAGAAGGAGTCCGCATCGAACTTGAACCGGCCCGGGTCCATCAACGTCGACGCGGACTGCACGCACAGCAGGGCCGCATGCGCCTTCGCGTCCTCGGCATTGGTGTAGTGCAGGTCGTTGGTCGCCAGCAGCGGCAACTGCAACTCCTTGGCCAGCCGCAGCAACTCCGCTCGGGTCTGGCGCTCGATGCCGAGCCCGTGATCCATGATCTCGGCGTAGAAGTGCTCCTTGCCGAAGATGTCCTGCAGTTCGCTCGCCGTCTGGCGCGCCTCGGCATACTGCCCGAAACGCAGGCGCGTCTGGATTTCGCCGCCGACACAGCCGGTCGTGCCGATCAGGCCGCCGGCATAGCGGCTGAGGAGATCGCGGTCCATGCGGGGCTTGTAATAGTGCCCCTCGAGCGAGGCCAGCGAGCTCATCCGGAAAAGGTTGTGCATGCCCTCGGTGGTGCGCGAGAGCAAGGTCATGTGGGTGTAGGCGCCATTGCCGCCGATGTCGTCGCGCCCGCCGTCACCCCATTTGACGCGCGTTTTGTCGCGGCGCGCGGTGCCGGGCGTGACATAGGCCTCGACCCCGATGATCGGCTTGATGTCGTACTTGCGGGCCTTGGACCAGAACTCGTAGGCACCGTAGATGTAGCCGTGGTCGGTCGTTGCGATCGCCGGCATCCCCTGATCGGCCGCCGCCTTGAGCAGCTCGTCGATCCGCGCGGCCCCGTCGAGCATGGAGTACTCGGTGTGGACATGCAGATGGACGAAGTTGTCCGGCGCGGTGGGCGAGAGCGGGGAATCAGACATGGGACTTGGAGTCTAAGACGCCCCACCGACAGCCCTCGGCGTGTCCGCATGCCGCTCGGCGTTTCGCTCACGCGACACGGCGCGTGGCGCAAAGGGACCGCGCCCGCCGTCGGGGGTGACGGCGGGCGCGGGTGGGGTTGAGCCGCTGACGATCAATAGCGCGGCGCGTCCTGCGGGGGCACGTGGCCCTGCGGGGCCGGCGCGTCCGGGTAGGTCGGCGCATAGGTGGGCGGGACGTATGCCGTGGCACCGGCATACGGCTCGGTCACCGGCCGCCGGCCGCGGCGCCCCCCTGCGGGGCCACGACCGACGACGAAGGATCCGAGGACGATCGCGGTAACCGCGAGCGCGAACCAGCCGAAGGGGTGATGCACGCCGATGTCGCTGAGCAGGACCAGGCCGGCGACGACGGTCAGGGCGATGGCCTTGCCCTCCCCGCCGCGCACCGCACGCTCGAAGGTGACTCGGCCGCGGGTGTCTGGGATGAGCAGCCAGGCGGCCAGATAGAGACCGAAGGCGGGTCCGAAGAAGGCGAGGACGACGGCGGCGATCCGGACGGCCTTGGCGGAGACGCCGAGGCGGGCAGCGACGCTGCCACAGACGCCGGCGATGACGCGGTCGTCGCTGCGGACGATCGGGCTGCGGTGGAGAACCTCGAAGAAGCGGTCGAGTCCGGTGTGGGTGCTGGCTGTGGTGGTCATGTCCTCAACTGTGCGCCGGCCTAGGCCCGCGCACATCGCGGTGCCGCCCTGACCCGACCCCCTACCCACCCCGATCACCTCCGGGACCGACCCTGGTGACCGCCTCAGGGGCGTAGTCCACGGGTCGGCGCGGAGTCCATGACCCGACAGGAGCACCATGACCGCTAGGACGCTGGTGCTGGACCAACGCGAGTGGACGCTCGGCATGGTTGCCGACGGCGTGCCGGAGTTGGTCATTGAGACCCTGTCGCCCAGTACCCGTCTGGTCGATATCTTTCTCACGATGCCTCGCTTCGCCCGCGCCGGCTGCCCGAGCTTCTGGCTGGTCGACCTCGAGATGCTGGCGGTCACGGCATACGCGCTGGACGGCGACACCTACTGCCAGATCGCGCACGTCACCGGCGAGCAGCCGTGGGCGGCTGTGCTACCCTTCGCCGTCACGATCGTCCCGGCCCGGCTCCTCGACTAGCCGGCCCACTGGCGGGACAGTCCACACCTGAGCCGCTTACCCAGAGGCCGGCGGGGCCTCACAGCAGGTCGAGCGCCCGCCCAAGATCGGCGCTGTAGTCGCTGGCGAAGGTGACCCACTCCCCGGTGCCGGGGTGTTCGAATCCGAGCCCGACGGCGTGGAGCCATTGCCGTTCCAACCGCAGCCGGCGCGCAAGAACGGGGTCCGCGCCATACGTCAGGTCGCCGACGCACGGGTGGCGCAGGGCGCTGAAGTGAACGCGGATCTGATGCGTCCGGCCGGTCTCCAGTTTGATCTCTAGCAGGGACGCCGCGCGGAAGGCCTCGACCAACTCGTAGTGGGTCACGCTGTGCCGACCGGAGTCCATGACCGCGAACTTGTAGTCGTGGCCGGGGTGCCGCCCGATGGGCGCGTCGATGGTGCCCGAGAGGGGATCAGGCAGGCCCTGCACGAGCGTGTGGTAGGTCTTGTCGACCGAGCGCGACCGGAAAGCCTGCTTGAGGCGGCTGTAGCCATACTCGCTCTTGGCAACCACCATCAGCCCCGAGGTCCCGACGTCCAGCCGGGAGACGATTCCTTGCCGCTCGCTCGCCCCGGACGTGGTGATCTGGTAGCCCGCTGCCAGCAGCCCCCCCAACACATCCGGGCCCGACCAGCCGACGCTCGGGTGCGCGGCCACCCCCGGTGGCTTGTCGACCACGACGATGTCGTCGTCGTCGTGGACGATCTGCAGGTCCGGTATGGGGGTCGGCTCAATGCTCGGGCCCACCGCCGGCGCCGGGATGGTCACATCGAGCAGGTCGCCGTCGGCGACGCGGGCGGACTTGCCGACCACCGTGCCATTGACCGACACCTCGCCGGCAGCCGCGAGGTCGGCCGCTGCCGTCCGGCTCAAGCCCAGCAGTCGCGCGAGGGCCGCGTCCACCCGCTCCCCGGCGAGCCCCTCGGGCACCAGGACCGTCCGCGACTGGGTCACGCGCGCCCCTGCCCTTCGTGGCGGCTCGCCCCGTCAGCGTCGCTCGCGCCCGTGGTGTCACGAAGCCCTGGCGCGTCCCGGTCCGCGACGTCGGCGACGGAGCCGGGCGTCCCGGGGCGCACGAAGCTGTGCACCACATAGGCGATCGCCGCGAGCACGATGGCGATGTCCGCGACATTGCCGACGAACAGGCCGCCGTAGTCGATGAAGTCGATGACGTGACCCCGTCCGATCCCCGGCTCACGCACGAAGCGGTCGATCAGATTGCCCAGCGCCCCACCGACGATGAAGCCGAGCACGACGGCGAGCCAGCGGGTGACCGGCTTGGTGTGGATACGGTGCACGATCCCGAGAACGATGACGACCGCCAGCGCCGTCACCACATAGGTCATGCCGTCGAAGGCCGAGAACGCGGCACCGGAGTTGCGGGTCAACCGGAAGGAGAGCAGGTCGCCGATCAGGGGGTGCTCGACCCCCGGGGTCAGTTCGCGCAGCGCGACCCATTTGGACACCTGGTCGATCACCACGACCCCCAGCGCCAGGCACCAGAAGCGGGTGATCTCGACGAGGCGCTGGGCGTGGCCGATCGGGTCAGCGGTCAGCGGCGTTCCTGTTTGCTCTTGCATGGCACGCATAGGGTCGCACGGGGAGCAGCCTCGAGGCGAAGTTTGCCGATCGCCTGCCCACACGATTCGCAGGTTCCGTAGCTGCCATTCGCCAGCCGGTCCAGGGCGTGCTGCCCCTGATCGAGCATCTCGCGCGCATTGTTGGCCAGGCTCATCTCCTGCTCGCGCTCGAGCGTCATACTGCCCGCGTCGGCCTGGTCGTCGCCGGCCCCGTCACCGGACTGGCGCATCAGCGCGGCCACCTCGCGCTCGGCGTCGCTCACCTCGGCGCGCAGGCTCGCCATATCCGACTCGATGCGGGTGCGGATCGCGTCGATCTCCGCCGTCGTCCAGGGGTCCTCGCCCTCCTTGACGACGTAGGCAGGCGTGGCCGCCCCGGGTGCGTCGCCGACCTCGGCGACGCTCGCCTTGCGCGCCAGCGAGCGCGGCGCAGAGGTGGGTGAGGCCGCCCGTGCGGTCGCCTTCTTCGCCGGTGAACTGCTGCCGGTCGTGCTCCTGCTGGACGTCATTGCCAGCCTCCTTCGACCCGTCGTCGTGCCCCCGTCGGCGACGGGGGCACGCGGATGAGGATAGGGCATGCGCGCCGGTCCGACCTTGGTGGACCGGCGCGAAATGCCCGTCAGGACAAGGCGGCAGGCTCGGTCAGTGACTGCGAGATCGGTGTCTCGGCCACCAGGCCGGCGAGCTGGTCCTGCAGGTAGGCACGCAGCCGGTTGCGGTAGGTCTGCTCGTAGCTCTGCAGCTCACCGATCAGGCCCTCGAGGTCGGCGCGCTTGCTCTCCAGGTCGGTCAGGATGTCGGCGCGGCGATCGTTGGCATCCGAGACCATCCCGGCGGCCCGCTCCCGGGCATCGATGAGCATCGAGTCGCGCTGCTCGACAGCCTCGGCGAGCAGGACATCGTGCTGCTCCTGGGCGCTGGAGAGCAGTTCGTCATGGCGGGACTGCGCGCTGCCTACGACCTCGTCGTGGTGGACCTGGGCGACGCGCAGCAACTCGTCGTGCCGCGACTGCCCCTCGCTGATCAGCCGGGACCGGGTGCTTTCACCCTCGGCAACGTGCTCATCGTGAACGCGCTGGGCCAAGGCGATCAGCCCGGAGGCATCGCCAGAGCGGGCGGGCGCGGGGGCGGCCTCGGCCTCGTTGGCCCGGGAGTTGACGGTGGCGATGCGCTCCTGGGCCGCGGCCTCGACCCGGTCGGCCTCCTGGTTGATCCGGGTGATCCGCTCGTTGGCCAACTGCTCGGCCTCATCCGCGCGGGAGTTCGCGGTGTCGATGCGGGTGCGCGCAGCCTGCTCGGCCTCGTCCGCGCGGGCGTTGACGTCGGCGATCAGGTTGGCGGCGCGGGCCTGGTCCTCATCGCCCGACGCGGCGGCCGCGGCGATCCGCTCCTCGTCTTCGCGGCGGACGCGCTCCTGCAACTCGGCGAGGGCGCGCTCTGCCTCCTGACGCTGGGCGATCTCGCGGTCAAAGCGCCCCTGGAGGTTGGTGTCGAGCATCGGCACGGCGGCCGCGGCATCCTTGGGAGCGGAAGTCGCCACGCTCGATCCGGCGCGGCAGTCCTCGAGCTCTTTGTTCAGCCGGCGCAGCGTCGCCACGATCTCGTCGAGGAAGTCGTCGACCTCGCGCTCGTCGTACCCGCGGCGAAACTGTGTCGTCCCGAACGTCTTGTTGAGGACATCCTCGGGGGTGAGCGCCATGTCTGCTCCTGATACTTCTGCGTGCGCATGAGTTACCTCAGACGCGGGGTACCGGATAGCAGTTTAGAGGATGGACATCGCCATGGAAATAACAATCATCAGCACAAGAAATGACAGGTCCAGACCGACCCCACCAATGCGGATCACCGGGAGCACTTTGCGCAGGGCCTTCAGCGGTGGATCGGTGGCGGTGTAGATCGCCTCCGCGAGGATCAAGACCACCCCCCGGGGTCGCCAATCGCGGGCAAAAACCTGCACCCAGTCGAAGATCAGGCGCCCGATCAGCAGGACGAAATAGAGGAACAGCAGGGTGCGGAGGACGTCGGTGATGATGGCCACGCGGGAACCTAGGGCTTCACATTTCTCTCGGGAGCGGTCGAGGGGTCAACGTGCCGCCCGGGCCTGCTGTTCCGCCCAGCTCAACTCTGGTTGAACAATCCGCGCGGAGCCTCGACACCGGGCTCCTCGGTCGCGACCTCCACATGCTCGGGCGAGAGCAAAAAGACCTTGGCCGTCACCCGCTCGATGGAGCCGTGCAGGCCGAAGACGAGGCCGGCGGCGAAGTCGACCAGCCGCTTGGCGTCGGCGTCACCCATGTCGGTGAGATTCATGATGACGGGAACACCGTCGCGGAAGGCCTCGCCGATGTTCTTGGCTTCGTTGTAGGTGCGCGGGTGGATGGTGGTGATCCGGCTCAAGGTGGACGGGGTCTCCTCACGCACGACTCGGGTCAGGGCCGCGCGCCGCGGCATCGGGGTGACTTCGGCGCTGGTGCGCTGCTCGACGCGCGGCTCGGGGACGGCGCGGGCCGCGACCGGCGCCGGGGTGGCCTCGGCATCGTCATACGACTCGGAGTCGTAGTAGTCGTCGTAGCGGTCGTCCTCGGCGAACCCGAGGTAGACCATGGTTTTTTTCAGCGCTCCGGCCATGCCTACCCTCACTCCTGATTGCGTCCCGACCCGCGGAGGCGGTGCGCGTTTCGGTTGTCTTGAAGCAAGTTAACGAAAGGGACTGCGAGAACCCAGGATTGCGGACCCGACACGCAGGTGTGTCGCCCCATTGGCCACAGCGGTCTCCAGATCACCACTCATCCCCGCCGAGATCCACGTCGCCTCGGGCGCCAGCCGACGGACGCGGCCGGCGAGCTCGGCCAAGGTGGCGAAAGCCGCCCCCGCCTCCGCTCCGGGCGGCGGGACCGCCATCACCCCGGCAAGCCGCAAGGGCGAGGCCAGTACTGCCTCGGCCAGCCGTTCGAGGTTCTCGGCTGTCACGCCGCCCCGGCTCGGATCACCGTCCAGGCTGATCTGCAGGAGCACCGGTAGCGTGCCTGCCTCGGTCGCGCCGAGCTGCACCGCACGGCCCGCCCGGCCCCGTGCGAGCGGGCCGATCAAGCGCTCGCGATCCAGCGAGTGCACGACGTCGGCGAGTGCTCCCGCGGCGAGGGCCTTGTTGGATTGAAGGCGGCCGATCAGATGCAGGCGCAGGCCGGCGAAGGCCTCGGCACCCGATTTTGCGGCGGCCTCCTGAACCTTGTTCTCGCCGACATCGGTGACGCCGAGGTCGCGCAGGAGGATCACGTCCGATGCGGGGAAAGTCTTGGTCACGACGACGAGGGCAACGTCCTGCCGGGCGCGCCCGGCGCTCGCGCACGCTGCGTCGATCCGGGCCTCGACCTCGGCCAGCCCCGCCGCGAGTGCCGTCCGCCGGTCGGCCCGATCGGTCATACCGTCCTCCGGACGATGACGCCCGCATGGCGGCCGGTGCGGCCGTCGCGGCGATAGGAATAGTGGTCCGCCGATTCGCGGGTACATCCACCGGCCCGCAGGGCCGGTATGCCCAGTGCCGCCAGCTGGGCGAGCACCCCAGCGGCGATGTCGAGGGCGGGTGTCCCGTCTCGACTGACCGCTGCCGCTTGCGGGACGTATGCCGTCACTTCCGCCGCCAGATCGGCCGGCACTTCGTAGCACGCGCCACAGACCGCGGGGCCGACGACCGCGTCGAGTCGTTCGGCGCCGAGGGCGCGCAGGCGCTCCACGACGGCGGCGACGGTTCCGGCAGTCAGCCCTGGACGGCCCACGTGTGCGGCGCCGATCAGGGCGGCCTGCGCATCGGCGAGGAGCACGGGGACGCAGTCCGCGGCCAGCACCGCGAGCGCCAAGTCCGGCTCCGCGGTCACGATGCCATCGGCCTGCGGCTCCGCCTCGAGGGGAGCGGTAACCGTGACCACCTCGGCACCGTGCACCTGATGCAGGAAGATCAGCCGGTCTGTCTCGACCCCCACGGCCGCGGCCAGCGTGGCCCGGTTGACGACAACGGCAGCCGGGTCGTCGCCGACCCGGCTGCCGAGGTTGAGTGCGTCGAAGTCGCCGGTGCTGTAGCCGCCGTGGCGGTCGGTGAGTGCCCGGGTGATCCCGTCACGAGTGGACTGCCAGCCGAACACGATCCGACTACTTCAGCCACTCCGGGACGTCGAGGTCGTCACTCTCGTCGAAAACGACCTGCTTGGGCGGGCGCACCGGCCCGACGGGCACGCTCGGCGTCGCTGCCGCGGGCTCGGCGGCCGGGGCCGGCGTGGCGGCGGGTGCGGGGATGACAACGGGCGGAGTGTTTACCGGAGCTGGACTCACGCGCGCCGCAGGCGCGGCAGTCGCCGTGGTAGCGGGCCGGGCGGCCGCCGGAGCGGTGCTGCGAGAAACGATCGTGCCCAGGGCACGCTCGTCGGTGCGCTTGTTGGGCACGCCCCCGTCGAAGCCGGCGGCGATGACGGTCACCCGCACCTCGTCGCCGAGCGCGTCGTCGATGACCGCACCGAAGATGATGTTGGCGTCGGGGTGTGCGGCCTCCTGGACCAGGCGCGCGGCCTCGTTGATCTCGAAGAGGCCCAGGTCGCTGCCACCTTGAATGGAGAGCAGCACGCCGTGCGCACCGTCGATGCTCGCCTCGAGCAAGGGCGAGGAGATCGCGGACTCGGCGGCCTGGACCGCGCGCTCCTCGCCGCGCGAGGAACCGATGCCCATGAGCGCCGATCCCGCGCCGGACATCACGGACTTGACGTCGGCGAAGTCGAGGTTGATCAGACCGGGGGTGGTGATGAGGTCGGTGATGCCCTGGACACCGGAGAGGAGCACCTGGTCGGCGCTGCGGAAGGCATCGAGCATCGAGACCGACCGGCCGCTGATCGACAGCAGCCGATCGTTGGGGATGACGATCACCGTGTCGACTTCTTCGCGCAGCGATCCGATGCCCGTCTCGGCCTGGTTCGCACGACGGCGGCCCTCGAAGGTGAACGGACGCGTCACGACACCGATGGTCAAGGCGCCGAGGCCCTTGGCGATCTTGGCGACGACCGGCGCACCGCCCGTGCCGGTGCCGCCGCCTTCACCGGCGGTCACGAAGACCATGTCGGCACCCTTGAGGACTTCTTCGATCTCCTCGGCGTGGTCCTCAGCCGCACGGCGCCCGACCTCCGGGTCAGCGCCGGCACCGAGGCCGCGCGTCAACTCCCGGCCCACGTCGAGCTTGACGTCGGCGTCGCTCATCAGCAGCGCTTGCGCGTCGGTGTTGATGGCGATGAACTCGACGCCCTTGAGGCCGGCCTCGATCATCCGGTTGATGGCATTGACGCCACCGCCACCGATGCCGACGACCTTGATGACGGCCAGGTAATTCTGGGGTGCAGCCACTGTGCGGGCCTTCCTTGACTTGCGTATGTGACGGATATCCGATCGCCCCGTGAAGTCCGGTACTTCCGGGTGGCCCTGGCGGAAAGTTTCACCGTAAAGGTGAGGTTAAGACATTCCGAGTGACCTGCTCGATGTCGAAACTATGCTGCGGCGCCAGCCCATGCAAATGACCGCGCGGGCGTGTCGCGCAGGAATTCACTTAGAGGTTGCACGGATAGGTGCGGATGTTGCGTTTGGGGTGCGTGTTGCTGAAGGGGTGCAGGCACGGACGCGAGTAGGAGAGGAGGTGTCAAAGCCAATCG